>NZ_JASJXG010000035.1:0-52221 GCF_035018765.1 Variovorax sp. RTB1 | reverse complement strand
GGGCTGGAGGGGCGGGCATTGCGGGATCGTAGCGAGACAGTGGCTGCGCTACGCCTGAAGTTCATGCGGGTATCAAAAGCCGAATATCGAATGATTTGACCAAATCGAACGATCCAACTAGATTATCCTGCTCGACGTCACGCTAAGAGCGCTCCATGCAAACCTTTACCGCCAACGAAGCCAAGACTCGATTCGGGGAATTCCTCGATCGCGCGCAGCGTGCGCCTGTGGGTGTGCTCAAGCACGACCGCATGGTGGGCGTGATGGTCAGCGTGCAGGATTTCGAGGCCATGCGAGCGTTTTATGCCGACCGCCTGCTGCGCACAATGGACGAAGCCGCCGTCGCGGCGGAGCGCGCGGGGCTGACGCCAGAAACGCTGGCGAAACTGCTGGCCGCCAAAAGCTAACCGGGGTGCGAACGCCGGGCATCAGCGTTGTGATCGACACCAATGTCTGGATCAGTGGCCTGATCAGTTTGGCGGGCGCCCCTGCTCAAATCACTCGCAAGGTCATCCGCCACTGTCAGCCGGTGTTTTCAGAAGCAACTTTCGACGAACTCAAAGACCGCCTGTGGCGACCGAAGTTCGATCGCTACATTTCGATGGACCAGCGCCGCGCCTTGCTGGCCGATCTGGACGCAGTGGCGCACTGGGTAAAAGTCAAGCCCGAGATCGCCGCAGAGGCCTTATGTCGCGATGTCGACGACGACAAGTTTCTTCACGCAGCACTGGCTGCCCAGCCTGCTTGGCTGGTGACCGGCGACAAAGACCTGCTGGTACTGGCGCCAGACATGGGACCCGCTAATGTCACCATCGTTTCTCCGGCCGATGCGCTGGCATTGCCGGCCTTTGCTGACGGTTCGTGATTGCATCTTCGAAGGAGCAAAGCCGTGTTTCGGGAACCGACTACAAGCCGTTTTTCCGACACAGCCGGGGCGTCGACCACCCTTTATTGGGTCAAAGTTTCGATTCGAAAACAACATTCAGCAGCCTGCTACGGGCAAGCGCGCCTTTTGCACATAGATAAATCAAACGATTGATCTATATGTTAAAACCCGGCGTTCATGAGCGCCCCCACCCACCAAGCCCTTTCCGCCCGCGTCCAGCGCAGTGACGGCGCCGAAGCCCGCGCGCGCATCCTCTACGCGGCCCTCGCGCTCTTCGCTGCCAAGGGGTTCGCCAAGACCTCGACCCGCGAGATCGCCCTCGCGGCCGGCGCCAACATCGCCGCCATCAGCTACTACTTCGGCGACAAGGCAGGCCTCTATTCGGCCACCTTCACCGAGCCGATGGGTGGCAATGCTGGCGACCTGATCACGCTGATCGACGTGCCCGGCTTACCGATAGAGCAGACATTGCGCATCTTCCTGACCGCGTACGTCGAACCACTCAAACACGGCGAAATCGTGCGGCAGTGCATGCGACTGCACCTGCGCGAAATGATCGAACCGACCACGCAGTGGCCGACCGAGTTCGACCGCGACATCAAGGGACCGCATGACGCGTTGGTACGCGTGCTGGGCCGTCATCTGCAGCTCACGCAGCCAGACGACGACGTACACCGGCTCGCGCTGGCGGTGAGCGGCCTCGCGATGCAGCTCTTCGTGATGCAGGACATCATCGATGCGCTCGCACCCTCGCTGCTCGACACGCCGCAACACATCGACACATGGTCCGACAGGCTGGTCACTTTCGCCATCGCGATGGTCGACGCCGAGACGCAGCGACGCACGGATGCGCGTCGTGCCGAATCTCTTGCGCACCCTCCCGCGCAAGCACCCTCCCATTTGAAAAAGCGGACGCCATCCAAGCGCATCGCGCTCAAACCACAGCCTGCCCGATGAGACCGAACACTCGACCCGATACGCCAGGTAGCGCGGCCGCAAGCCTGCCAATGGGTCTGCCCGCTCTGTCCCTGACTCTGCTGCTGACGCTGACGCTGACAGGCTGCGGCCTCATGCGCCCGCCTGCGCAAGTTGCCGCTCCCACGCCCGCGCAGTGGAATGCGCCCATGCCGCACGGCGGGTCGACCATCGCCCTCGCCGACTGGTGGCGCCAACTCGACGATCCGCTGCTGGTCGAGCTGATCGAAGCCGCCGAGGCCGCCAGCCCCAACCTCGCGAGTGCGGCAGCACGCGTGGCAGAGGCGCGGTCGACGCGCATCGCTGCCGGTGCCGTGTTGCTGCCGAGCCTGGACGGCAGCCTGACCGGCACCCGAAGCAACAGCGCATTCGGAAGCAGCGGTGTCGGCACGACCGGCGCCGCTGGCAGCACGGCGACAACCGGGACGACGGGCGCGGCGACCAGCTCCGCGCTCGGCGCTTCCGGTGCGAGCCCCGCAATCACCACGCTGCAAGCGAGCCTGCAGTCGCGCTGGGAGGTCGACCTGTTCGGCCGCCTGCGTGCCGACCGTGACGCCGCGGTGCAGCGCGACGAAAGCGCGACGGCCAAATGGCACGACGCACGCGTATCGGTCGCGGCCGAAACGGCCAACGCCTATTTCGCGGAGCGCGCTTGCAGGCTGCAGTTGGCGGTCGCCGAGAACGACACCCGCTCGCGCAGCGAGACAGCGCGGCTCA
This sequence comes from Variovorax sp. RTB1, assembly GCF_035018765.1. NCBI lineage: Bacteria > Pseudomonadati > Pseudomonadota > Betaproteobacteria > Burkholderiales > Comamonadaceae > Variovorax > Variovorax sp. RTB1. The sequence continues at coordinate 49,643 of NZ_JASJXG010000035.1, read as the reverse complement.
CCGACCTGTCGGCGCGCGCAGGCTTCACTGCGCCGGCCGATGCGGCACTGGCCCGCGCCAGCGCGTCCGACAGCTCGGCGCGGCTCACGCAACAACGCGCGACGTGCGCCGTGCAACGCAAGGCGCTGGTAGCGCTCAGCGGCATCGACGAGCGCGTGCTCGAACCGCGTCTGGCCGCAGCGCCGGTGCAACTCGCGCTGCCCGCGATCCAGCCGGTCGCCAGCGTGCCAGCCGAGGCATTGGCACAGCGGCCCGACGTGTATGCGTCGGAGCTGGCCGTCGCAGCGGCGAGTGCGGATGTCGGTTCGGCCGAGGCCGAGCGTTATCCCAAACTCACGCTGTCGGGCTCGATCGGCCGCGTGCGCTACGCCACGTCGGGTTTCAGCGAAGCCTTGAACACCTGGACCTTAGGCCCCGCCACGCTGACCGTTCCACTGCTGGACGGTGGCGCACGCGTGGCCAATGCCGATGCCGCACGTGCGCGCTACGCCGAGGCGGTCTCGCAATACCGCGCCAACGTGCGGACGGCCGTGCGCGAGGTCGAAGAAGCACTGGTCAACCTCGACGCGACCAGCGCGCGCACCGGCGACGCCGACAGCGCGGTGCAGAACTACCAGGCCTCGTTCAACGCAACGCAGGCGCGCTACGACAGCGGCCTGGCCAGCTTGTTCGAACTCGAAGACGCGCGCCGCACGCTGTTCACTGCGCAGACAGCACGCGTGTCGCTGCAACGCGAGCGCACCGAAGCCTGGGTTTCGCTCTATCGCTCGCTCGGCGGTGGCTGGACGCGCGCCTCGACCACCATTTCAAGCGCCGCATCGACTTCGGCTTCACCCTCCAATGCAACGGCGGCGTCGCCACGAGAACAACAATGAAACGCTCGACCCTCATCACCCTCGTCGTCGCGGCCCTCGTGCTCGTGGGCGGTGCCGCCTTCATGCTCACGCGTAGCAAGGCCGGCACAGAAGCGAAGAGCAAAACGGCTGCGCCCAAGCCGTCGTTGAGCGTGACGGTCGCGCAGCCTGAATCGAGTGAACTCACGATGACGCTGGCCGCCAACGGCAACATCGCGGCCTGGCAAGAAGCCAGCGTCGGCTCGGAGTCGAACGGATTGCGACTGGCCGAAGTGCGCGTCAACGTGGGCGACGTGGTCAGGAAGGGCCAGGTGCTGGCGACCTTCTCGCCAGAGACAGTGAATGCCGACGTGGCGCAGTCTCGTGCAGCATTGACCGAAGCGCGCGCCACCGCCGCCGACGCTGCCGGCAACGCTGCGCGCGCCCGCACGCTGGAGCAAACCGGCGCGCTCAGCCAGCAGCAGATCAACCAGTACCGCACCACGGCCGAGACTGCCAGGGCCAAGGTCGAAGCGGCTGAAGCAGCGCTCGCGGTGCAACAGGTTCGCAAGGGCAACACGCAGGTGCTGGCGCCGGACGACGGCGTGATCTCGGCGCGCACGGCGACGGTCGGCGGCGTGGTCTCGGCGGGTGCCGAGCTCTTCAAGATGATCCGGCAAGGGCGGCTCGAATGGCGGGCTGAAGTTACCTCCGCGGAACTGGGCCGCATCGCGGTCGGCACGCCAGTGTCCGTCGTCAGCGCGAGCGGCGCGCAGGTGCCGGGCAAGGTGCGCGCGGTGGCGCCGACGGTCGATCCGCAAACGCGCAACGCGCTGGTCTACGTCGACATCCCCAACGTGCTGCAGAACACCGGCATCAAGGCGGGCATGTTCGCGCGCGGCGACTTCCTGCTGGGGCAAAGCAGCGCAACGACCGTGCCGCAAGCGTCCATCGTGCCGCGCGACGGGTTCAACTACCTGCTGCTGCTGCAGCCGGACAACCGGGTGTCGCAGCTGAAGATAGAGACCGGTCGCCGCGTCGGTGATCGGGTCGAGATCACGACCAAGCTGCCGTCCGATGCCAAGGTCGTCGTGCAGGGCGCGGGTTTCTTGAACGACGGCGATCTGGTGCGCGTGGTGGATGCGACACCGGTTGCAGCCAAATAAGGAACGACCACCATGAACGTTTCGGCCTGGTCCATCCGCAACCCGATTCCCGCGGTGATGCTGTTCGTGCTGCTCACCTTCGGCGGCCTGCTGTCCTTCAACGCGATGAAGGTGCAGAACTTTCCCGACATCGATCTGCCGACCGTCACCGTGTCGGCAGCGTTGCCGGGCGCATCGCCGTCGCAGCTCGAAACCGACGTCGCGCGCAAGCTGGAAAACTCCATCGCGACGATCACCGGCCTGAAGCACATCACGACCAAGGTGCAGGACGGCGCGGCCACGCTCATCGTCGAGTTCCGCCTTGAAAAGCCCGTGCAGGAAGCCGTCGACGATGTGCGCTCGGCGGTGCAGCGCGTGCGTGCCGACCTGCCCGCCGACGTGCGCGATCCGGTCGTCACCAAGCTCGACCTGGCCGGGCAACCGGTGCTGGCCTTCACGATCGCATCGAGCAAGCTCGACCCCGAAGCATTGAGCTGGTTCGTCGACAACGACGTGACGAAGAAGTTGCTGGCCCTGCCGGGCGTCGGCGCGGTCAATCGCGTGGGCGGCGTGACGCGGCAGGTCAACGTCGACCTCGATCCTGCCAAGCTGCAGGCGCTCGGCGCCAGTGCGGCCGACATCTCGCGCCAGTTGCGCCAGGTGCAGACAGAAAGCGCCGGTGGCCGTACCGACCTGGGCGGCAGCGAGCAACCGGTGCGCACACTGGCCACGGTGCAGAGCGCGAGCGAGCTGGGCAGCCTGCAGATTGCGCTGTCCGACGGTCGTCGCATCCGGCTCGACCAGGTCGCACGCGTGATCGACGGCATCGCCGAGCCGCGCGCTGCCGCGCTGCTGGACGGCAAGCCGGTGGTCGGATTCGAGGTGGCGCGCAGCCGCGGCGCCAGCGAAGTGGACGTCGGCGCCGCGGTCCAAAAATCGCTGACCGAGCTGCGCACGCAACACCCCGACATCCAGCTCAACGAAGCCTTCAACTTCGTCGAGCCGGTCAAGGATGAGTACGAAGGCTCGCTGCACCTGTTGTACGAAGGTGCCATCCTGGCCGTGATCGTGGTGTGGCTCTTCTTGCGCGACTGGCGCGCCACTTTCGTGTCCGCCGTCGCCCTGCCGATGTCGGTGATTCCGGCGTTCATCGGCATGCACCTGCTGGGCTTTTCGGTCAACGTGATCTCGCTGCTGGCGCTGTCGCTGGTGATCGGCATCCTGGTCGACGACGCCATCGTCGAGGTCGAGAACATCGTGCGGCATTTGCGCATGGGCAAGAGCCCGTACGACGCTGCAATGGAGGCGGCCGACGAGATCGGGCTGGCCGTGATCGCCACCACCTTCACGCTCATCGCGGTGTTTTTGCCGACCGCTTTCATGAGCGGTGTCGCAGGCAAGTTCTTCAAGCAGTTCGGCTGGACCGCATCGCTCGCCGTCTTCGCATCGTTGGTCGTCGCGCGCGTACTGACACCCATGATGGCGGCCTACTTGCTCAAGCCGATCGTGACGGCAGAAAAAGAAGCGCGCTGGCTCACGATCTACATGCGCACCGCCGAGTGGTGCATGAAGAACCGCTTCAAGACGATGGCGCTGGCAACGCTCTTCTTCTTCGGCTCGATCGCGATGATTCCGCTGCTCAAGACCGGCTTCATTCCGCCGGACGACAACTCGCAGACGCAGGTCTATATCTCGCTCGCGCCGGGTGCGACGCTGGCCACGACCACCGCGATGGCCGAAGAAACACGGCGCCGCGTGATGGCGATCAAGCATGTGAAGAGTGTCTACACCACCATCGGTGGCGGCAGCGCGGGCGGCGACCCGTTCGCCAGCTTCGGAACACCTGAAACGCGCAAGGCGACGCTGACGATCAGGCTCGACGAACGCGGCGACCGGCCGCGCAAGCAGGTCATCGAGAACCAGATTCGCACTGCGCTCGAGACGCTGCCCGGCGTACGCAGCACCGTTGGGCTCGGCGGCTCGGGCGAGAAGTACATCCTGGCGTTGAGCGGCGACGATCCGGCCGCGCTGACGACCGCGGCGCGCGCGGTGGAGCGCGACCTGCGCACCATCCCGGGCCTCGGCAACATCACCTCGACGGCGAGCTTGATACGACCCGAAATCTCGGTGCGGCCCGATTTCGCCCGCGCCGCCGACCTCGGCGTGACCAGCGCGGCCATCGGCGAGACGCTGCGCGTGGCAACGCTCGGCGACTACGACGTGTCGCTGCCCAAGCTCAACCTTGCGCAGCGTCAGGTGCCGATCGTGGTCAAGCTCGAAGATTCCGCGCGGCAGAACCTCGCTCTGCTCGAACGCCTGTCGGTGCCGAGCGCGCGCGGACCGGTGATGCTCGGCCAGGTCGCCAACCTCACGGTGGAAGGCGGCCCGGCCGTCATCGACCGCTACGACCGCTCGCGCAACGTCAACTTCGAGATCGAACTGTCGGGCGTCGGCCTGGGCGATGCGAAAGAAGCGACGATGAGGCTGCCGTCGATTCGCAACTTGCCGCCCGGCGTGCGCGTGACCGAAGTTGGCGACGCCGAGGTCATGACCGAGTTGTTCGCGAGCTTCGGCTTGGCGATGCTGACCGGCGTGCTGTGCATCTACATCGTGCTGGTGCTGCTGTTCAAGGACTTCCTGCATCCGGTGACGATCTTGTGCGCTCTGCCGCTGGCACTCGGTGGCGCCTTCGTCGGCTTGCTCATCGGGCAAAAGGCGTTGTCGATGCCGTCGTTGATCGGCTTGATCATGCTGATGGGCGTGGCGACGAAGAACTCGATCCTGCTGGTCGAGTACGCCATCGTCGCACGACGTGGTCATGACGGAAGCAACGGCCGGCCAGCCGTTGCCGGCATGAGCCGCTGGGACGCGCTGCGCGATGCATGCCACAAGCGGGCGCGGCCGATCATCATGACCACCATCGCGATGGGCGCCGGTATGCTGCCGATCGCAGTCGGCTTCGGCGCGGCCGACTCGAGCTTTCGGTCGCCGATGGCGATCGCGGTGATCGGCGGCCTCATCACCTCGACTGTGCTCAGCTTGCTCGTGGTGCCTGCCGTTTTCACCTACATCGACGACATCGAGCATTGGCTCAAGCGAACCGCGCGCCGATTGCGCGGGCAGCCGCCCGATCCGCATGTCGACGACGACTTGAAGCCGGCCGCCGAGCCCGCTGCTTGAGCAGTATCTAGCCGGTCGCTCCAGCCCTCGCTTTCGCAGCGCGTCCGCGTACTCTTTCACGCCGAAGGCGGTGCCGAACCGGGCTGATACGGCGCGAACGTCGCGCACTTTGCCTACCCCCGAACGATGCGCCTTCGCACCCCGCTGGCGCGCGCGATCGGACACCCTGAATCTTTGGAAATCAGGAAGCAAGGCAATCCATGAATCGCCAGCACGTTCGCAAAGGCCTGTCTTTCATCGTCGCGTTGGGCGCGATAGCGGCACCTAGTGCCTGGGCTCAATCAGCTGACGCCTCAGCGCAAGAGCGTTATCAGCGGGCACTGACGGTGTGCAACGACGGCAGCTTGCCAGCGCCGGAGCGCAACGGCTGTGTGCGCATGGCGGGCCGGCAACTGGACCGCACGAACGGCGGGCCACCGGTCAATATGCCGACCACCACCCCCGACGGCCGGGCTACGGTGGTAGCGCCTGTCGGCTCGACGCCACCGAATGACGACGACACGACCACGTCGCGCGACGGGCGCGCCACCATCGTTGCGCCATCGGACGGCACCGCCACGCCGCGCTAGTTTTCCAATTGGGTTTCAGGAAGAGGACTGCCACGATGCAAAAAATGTTGACGGAGCGCGAAGCCTTCGCAGGGGTGCTGATCGGCATAGTGATGGAGCGATGCGGTGAAGCTCATTCCTCAAAGACTTCGCGCACCGGGCTGCAGTTGACCGTGCCGGTCGCCGAACGGCCGGCGGTTCGGCGCGGATTAGATGCGCTCATCGAGCACGGCGCTCTTTCGATCCTTGGCGAAAACATCGGCCTGACGCCCGCAGGGCAGTTGCTGGCGCAGCGCACCGCCAATGGCAACACCGACCACTTGTCGCTGGACGGCGATCGCGAGCGACTGCTGCTGGAGCCGTTGCTGATTGCAATCGACCGCGACGACCGGCTGCTTCCGAACAGGTCGCTCGACGAGGTGCGCACGCTTCCAGCGCGGCTCGAGAACTATCAGTCGCACCGCGCTGGCGGCGGTGTGCTGTCGAGCTGGTCGCTCTGGATCGCGATCGTGGCAGTTGTCGCGGCGCTGGCCTGGTACGTGCGGCGTTAGGCCAGCGCCCGCGCCTTGCGCTGGCTCATGCGCTTGGCCAGGCGCGGCAACACCAGAACCGCGACCACGACGACGATCAGCGCGATCGACATCGGACGCTGGAAGAACACCGCCGCACTGCCTTCGCCGATCGACATCGCGTTGCGTAACTGCGCTTCTGCGAGCGGGCCCAGGATCATCCCGACCACCACCGGTGCGGTGGGGAAGTCGAAGCGACGCATCAGCACGCCGAGGATGCCGATGGCGTAGAGCAGGAACAGGTCGAACGCGCTTTGGCGCATGCCGTAAGCACCGACCGTCGCGAAGATCAGGATGCCGGCGTAGAGCTGCGGCTTGGGGATCTTCAGCAGCTTGACCCACAGGCCAACCATCGGCAGGTTGAGCACCAGCAGCATCACGTTGCCGATATAGAGAGAGGCAATCAGCGCCCACACCAGCGCAGCCGACGTCGTGAAGAGTTGCGGCCCGGGCTGAATGCCGTAGTTTTGAAACGCGCCGAGCAGGATGGCGGTCGTGTTGCTGGTCGGGATGCCGAGCGTCAGCAAGGGGATCAGCGCGGTGGTCACCGTCGCGTTGTTGGCCGCTTCAGGACCAGCCACGCCTTCGATGGCACCGCGTGTCCCGAACTCCTTCCTGACCTCGCCTTTGGCCATCTTCTTTTCGACGGCATAGCTCAGGAAGGTTGGGATCTCGGTGCCGCCTGCCGGAATGCAACCGAACGGCGCGCCGATGGCGGTGCCGCGCAGCCACGCAGGAATCGACCGCTTCCAGTCGCTCTTGCTCATGTGCACGCGGCTGAGTTTGTTCTGCGCTTCGACGACCTTGCCTTCATACAGCGCCGCATACAACACCTCGGCCACGGCGAACAAGCCGACCGCGACCAGCACGATCTCGATGCCGTCGAGCAACTCGGGCACACCGCCGGTGTAACGCCCCTGGCCGGAGATCTGGTCGAGGCCGACGCAACCTGCCGCCAACCCGATGAAGAGCGCCGTCATGCCGCGCAAGCTGCTCTTGCCGAGCACCGCGCTCACGGTGGTGAAGGCCAGCAACATCAGCAGGAAATATTCGGGCGGACCGAGCTTCACCGCGAACTCCGCGACGAACGGCGCGAACAGCGTGACGATCACGGTCGCGATGGTGCCCGCCACGAAAGAGCCGATGGCCGAGGTCGCGAGCGCCGCGCCTGCCCTGCCGCTCTTGGCCATCTTGTTGCCTTCCATGGCCGTCACCATGCTGGCGGTTTCGCCCGGCGTGTTCAGCAGGATGGAGGTGGTTGAGCCGCCGTACATGGCGCCGTAATAGATGCCCGAGAAAAAGATCATCGAGGCGGTGACGTCGACCTTCGACGTGATCGGCAGCAGCATCGCCACTGCGACCGCCGGGCCGATGCCGGGCAGCACGCCGACGGCCGTGCCGAGCGCACAGCCGACCAGGCACCACAACAAGTTGACAGGGGTGATCGCGAGCGCGAACCCATGCATCAGGGCGTTGAAGATTTCCATGTCAGAGCCACCCAGTCGAAGTGAGGCCCGGCAGATTGATCGCCAGGAATTGCGTGAAAGTCCAGAACACCGGCGCGGCGATGAGCACACCCGTGACGACGTCCAGCGCCCAGGTGCGCGGTGAGCTCGAAGCCACTCCGCTGGCGCGCCGCAAGCCCTGTACTGCCAGCACGTAGCACAGCGTGCAACTTACGATGAACCCCAGCGTGGTGATGAGCGCCGCGTTGAGCAGCAACCCCGCCGAGACCCAGACGAACCCGGCCCAGTAAGCGTGCTCCGCACCGGAAGGCGCATCGAGCTCACGAAAGCCGCCACGGCGTGCCTCCCACAAGATCCAGCCCCCGCAAATCGTGAGCACGATAGAGACCAGCCAAGGCAAGAAGTTGGGCCCGACCCCGCCGTACCCCGCTTCCGAAGAAATGCCGATGGCCCCGAACCCGAGCGCCAGTCCGGTCAACAAAACGCCAATACCGACCAAGGTTTGCGGCCACACGGCGACCGGCCCACGCGGCGGCTCGGCATCAAGGGGGGTAAAGGCCGAAGGCTCTGTTGTTGTCATATTCGTCTCAAGGTTTCAACCGAGAGCGCCAAAGCGCCAAAGGCGCAAGCGCTCCCTTCCAGAGACACCGCAGGACCGGCTTTACCGGACTGCAGGTGTCGCCCCCGGTCAGGGGGTGGGAGTCGCGACACGAAGTGCGCAGCGACCTGGGGGCGAGCTAAGACCTTTAGATCATTCCGGACTTGGCCATGATCGCCCGAAGGCTGGCAAAGTCGTCGTCGACGAACTTGGCGAACGCGTCACCCGACAGCACCGCCGGCGTCCAGTTGTTCTTCTTGAGGGCGTCAGCCCAGGCGGCCGACTTGAGCGCGGCCAGTACCATGTCGGTCAGCGCTTTATTCTGGTCAGGCGTGATGCCCGGCGCGCCGTAGACGCCCCGCCAGTTGCCTATCTCGACGTCAATGCCCTGCTCTTTCAGCGTGGGCACATTGACACCGGGCAGGCGCTGGGCCGAAGTCACAGCGATGGCCTTCATCTTGCCGGCGTTGATGTATTCGGCGAACTCGCTGTAGCCGCTTCCACCGACCGTGACGTTGCCGCCCAGGATGGCCGCAGTCGCTTCACCGCCGCCGCGGAACGCGACGTAGTTGATCTTGGACGGATCGGCGCCGACCTTCTGCGCAATCATGGCCGCGGCGATGTGCTCGGTAGCGCCGCGCGAGCCGCCGCCCCACTTGACGCTGCCAGGGTCTTTCTTGAGCTGGTCGATCACGTCCTTCATCGTCTTCAACGGAGAATTGGCCGGCAGCACGAACACGTTGTATTCGCTGCTGATGCGCGCGATGGGCGTAGCGGATTCGAGCTTCACCGGTGGCTTGCCAGTGATGATGCCGCCAAGCATCACGGCGCCCATCACCATCAGCGCGTTCGGGTCGCCCTTGGAGCCGTTGACGAACTGGGCCAAGCCCAATGCGCCGGCAGCGCCGCCCTTGTTGTCGTAGGTCACCGTGTCGGCGACCTTGGCATCGGTCAGCGCCTTGCCAAGCGCGCGACCGGTGGTGTCCCAGCCGCCGCCCGGGTTGGCCGGGATCATCATCTTGACGTTGGCCGCCGCCCAGGCCGACATCGGCAAGGCACCGGAAGCGGCCAGTGCGGCCAGGGATTTCAGAAAGGTATCGCGACGCATGTTGATGTCTCCTTCGACAATGAACCCGAAAAAACCGAATAGAACCTGAACAGAAGCTGAGTAAACGCTGAACACCGCTATCATGCGGCGCCCCGCTGTCAGTTGGCTGTCCGTCACATCGGGGAAAACACCAAACCCGACGCATGAAACTGCTGCTGATCGAAGACGATCCCGCGATGCAAACGACCCTGCAGCGCGCCCTTGCGCGCCGGCAGATCGACGTCCGCATCTGCGGCGATGGCGCACACGCGCTGGAGCAATGGCGTGCGCTCGAACCGGACGTGGTCGCGCTGGACTTGAGCTTGCCGAACCTCGATGGACTGCAGGTTCTGGCGCAGGCCCGCGCCGCCGGGCTGCAAACGCCCGTGCTGCTGCTGACCGCACGCGGAACGGTCGGCGATCGCATCGTCGGCCTCAACGCCGGCGCCGACGACTACCTGCCGAAGCCTTTCGACCTGGACGAGTTGGAAGCGCGATTGCGCGCACTGCGCCGACGCCATCAGAGCGCCGGCGTCGATTCACCACTCAATCCGCAGCAGGTTGGCGCACTGCGCTACGAACCGGAGAGCGGCGCCATCTATCACCGCGCCGAAGTGCTCGAACTCACGCCGCGCGAACTCGGCTTGCTGAAGGTGCTGATGGAAAAGCCCGGTCATGCCGTGACCAAGGAACGTCTGTTCGAGCTGGTGTTTCCCGGAGAAACAGAGGTGCAGTACGAGGCCATCGAGGTGGTCGTGTATCGGCTGCGCAAGAAGCTGGTCGGCACGGGCGCGGTGTTGATGACGCTGCGCGGGCTTGGCTATCTGCTGCGCGAGGCATGACGCGGTCTTTGTCGACGTCGCTTTCGCGATCGTTGTCGCTAAGAGCGACGCTGCTCTTCGGCATCCTGGCGCCGGTGGCGCTGTTCATCGTCATCAACTCGGTGAGCCTCTACCGCCAGACGCTGGCTGCCGCCACGACGGCTTACGACCGCACCTTGCTGGCGTCGGCCAAGACCATCGGCGAGCAGTTGGATGTCGAGGGCTACGACGAGCATTCGGTGCTTCGCGCCAAGGTGCCCTATTCCGCACTCGAGGCCTTCGAGGCCGACAACAAGAGCAAGCTCTTTTATCGGGTGTCGGCCATCGACGGCGAGCTGGTGTCCGGCTTTGCCGACCTGCCGTTCTGGCGCGGACGCATTCCCGACGTGAGCGCCTATGCGTCGCTGGTCGACTTCTACGATGCCCAGTTCGGCGGCGAGCCGGTGCGCGTCGCGGTGCTGTTGCAGCCGGTCGCGAGCGAGCACGGCCGCGGCATGGCGGTGGTGCAGGTCGCCGAGACGCTCGAGCTGCGCGAGACGCTGGCACGCAAGATCCTGATAGACACGTTGTGGCGCCAGTTGCTGCTGCTCGGCGTGATCACGGGCGTGACGATTCTGGTGGTGCAGCGCGCGACGCGGCCGGTGCGTGCACTCGGCGAAGCGATCGAGGCTCGCGCCGCAGACGATCTGTCGCCCGTCCACGCACCCGACGCGCCACGCGAGTTGCGCCCGCTGATCGACGCGACCACGCGCGTCATGGGCCGGCTGCAGCGTTTACTCGATCATCAGAAGCGCTTCGTGCGCGACAGCGCCCATCAGCTGCGCACGCCGCTCGCGGTGCTGAAAGTGCAGGTGCAATCGGCGCGTCGCGGCGACGTCGACCCGCGTCAGGCCCTCGACGAAATCAACCAGACGGTCGAGCGCGCCACGTTGTTGGCCAACCAGATGCTGTCGCTCGCCAAGGTCGAACAGTTGCGTCAGCGGCCGGAGTCGGCGACTCTCGCCTTCGACGAGGTGGTGCGGCAAGTTGCCATCGACGTGTCGCCGCTGATCGCCGCCAAGACGCTGGAGTTCGAGCTCGACGCCGAGCCGGCGCCCGTGCATGCGCACCTGTGGATGCTGCAGGAGCTTGCGCGGAATTTGCTGCACAACGCCATAAAGCACAGCCCTGAAGGCGGTTTGCTGGCGGTGCGGGTGCATGTGGAAAACGACCATGCCGTGCTGGCGGTCGTCGATTCAGGGCCGGGCATCTCTGCCGAACTGCGGCTGCGCCTGTTCGAGCCGTTTTCCGCCGGCGACGCGGCCAGCGGGTCGGGCCTGGGTCTGACGATCTGTCGGGAAATCGTGATGGCGCTGGGCGGCAGTCTGACGCTGGACAATCGCGTTCAGGACGGCCAGGTGGTCGGTCTCGATGCAAAAGTGCGGTTGCCGCTCAAGGAGCACACACAAGGATGACGATGGATCGTTTGCGAATCGACAAGTGGCTGTGGGCTGCGCGCTTCTTCAAGACTCGGTCGCTTGCCGCCGATGAGATCGGCAAGAACCGCGTGCAGGTCAACGGCGACATCGCCAAGGCGTCGCGTGAGGTGAAGGCGGGCGACATGGTCGGTATCCGGCTCGGCGCCATGACGCGTGTGGTCCAGGTGCGCGGCACCAGCGCACAACGCGGCTCGGCACCGATCGCGCAACAGCTCTATGCAGAAACCGCCGACAGCCTGGCCGCCCAGACGAATGCGCGAGAACTGCGGCGCATGGGAACGGAGCCAGGGCTGAGTCTGGAACAGGGCCGGCCGACGAAGCGCGACCGACGTCAGCTCGACGATGCCTCTGGCGGATGGGGGGCTCGTTGGAGCGCCAGCGTGGACGACATCGACACTTGATGCCGACGCTCGAGGCTGCAATGTCAGCCGCAGCGGGTGCCGAAGATGCGGCCGTTCGTCTCGACGTCGACATTCAATCGGCTCTCGTCGAAGGGCAATATGCTCGCGTCCGACCGGAGAACGGTGCGCGCCGTGCGTGCATCGGCGCGTTGGCGTATCTCTTCGAGAAGCGGTCCGTTGACGACCTTGCCGAGCGCGAATCGTGCGCCGGCCGCCCGGCAAGCCGGCATGGCCTCATAGAAGCGCGGCGGTGCCGCGATGTCTGCTGAAAGCGGACGGACGTCGCCGCGGAACTGGCACGCTGCACAAGCGAATGCGCAGAGCGAAAGCGACAGCAAACGCAAATACCGGAATTTCGATTCCATGATTGTTTCTCCCTGACAGCAAACACAAAGCCGCTTGACGATACTGCGGGCGCATCCCTTACGCTGTCAGTTTTTGCACAGAAGAAGAAAGCGCTTATGAAGAGCTTCAAGACCTACCGCGTCGGCGACAACTTCAAGCTGGCCGACATCGACCCTGGTGACACGCCCTTCCTGGAAGGCAGCGACGACGCGCAAAAAAAAGAACTCGATGCACTTGCAGTGCAACTCGACGTGCTGCAAAACCTGCTGCACGCAGAGGGTCGGCGCAAAGTACTGCTGGTGCTTCAGGGCACCGACACGAGCGGCAAGGACGGCACGATTCGCTGGGTGTTCTCTCGCACCACGCCACTCGGCGTACGTGTCGCGGCCTTCAAGGCGCCGACCGACGAAGAAAAAGCGCGCGACTTTTTGTGGCGCTGCCATGCGGTCGTGCCACGCAATGGCGAGCTCGCGGTATGGAACCGCAGCCACTACGAAGACGTGCTCGTGCCGGTGGTCGAGGCATGGATCGACAAGGATGTCACCCGAAAGCGTTACGCGCAGATCAACGACTTCGAGCGGCTGCTGACCGAGAACGGCACCGTCATCGTCAAGTGCATGCTGCACATCGGCAAGGAAGAACAGCGCGTGCGCCTGCAGTCACGCGTCGACACACCGGGCAAGCAATGGAAGTTCAGCCCCGACGATCTCATCGTTCGCGAGAAATGGAGCGCTTACCAGCGCGCCTACAGCCGCGCGCTGGCAGCGACATCGACCGGGTATGCGCCCTGGTACGTGGTACCGGCCAACAGCAAGTTGCACCGCAATCTGATGATCGCGCGCTTGCTGGTCAAGACGCTCACGCAGATGAATCCCACTGCGCCGCCGGCGGACCCCGCGCTCAAGGGGCTTGTTGTCAAATAGTCACACGACCGCAGCCAGCGGGAGTGTATGGTTCTGCCTTTCTAAATTCAACCGAGTACCACCGTGTCCGATAAGCCCCATTCGCCAAGTGCGGCTGCGCCCATAGAGAAGGCGTTGGCGCAAACGCAAGAAACGCAAGAGAAGTTGAGTGCCGGCGTGAACGAGCTCGCCGTGACCAACGCCGTGCTTCAGCAGGAAGTGCCAGTCGAGGCGCTTACTGGCGATCTTGCGCTCGCGCTCGAAAAGAACGAGGCACTAGAGACCAAAGTGCAGGAATGCGTCGACGACCTGGAAGACGTCGGCAAGGTGCTTGCCGAAGAGGTGGCGCGGCGCAAACGATTGGAAGCAAAGCTTGCCGAGGTCAAGGCGGAGGTTGCCAGCGCCGTCGCGAACAACAACTCCGCTGCGTGAGCGATCCGGTCCTCAACTGAGGGCCACTGCAGATCGACCGCGACCCGGGGGGATGCAGGCGTATCTGGAAATGCGGTCATCGAGGTTCGTCCATCGATCTGATTTGGTCCGCGTTGCCTACACGCGTTCCTCCTGACCGCCTGCACGGGCCGCAGGCCAGGCGAAGCACGATCCTGGCTGTAATTCGTAACACAATTCTCGATGCCATGAGCGCGATGACCAGCAGACAGAACCAATTGACCGGCATAGAGCGAGCGCTCGCCGAGCTCGACAAGGTGCTTGGCGCTGCGCCTGTGGACCGCACCGAAGTCCCGTTCTACGGACCGACGATGCTGATGTCGATGAGCGAGATAGACCAGGCCATGGCATTGCAATCGGAGCGGGCACGGTACGAAGCCAACCCCGAAGACACCGCGGTCCACTTCTGCCTGACATCGGCAATCGCCCTACTCGAAGTGAGCCAGGTGCTCCTTAACCAAGGTGGTGATCTTTCCCCGCAAGACCGCGAACGTCAGTGGAAAACGCTGGTTGCGTATACAAAAACTGCGGGCCGCTCCGCCTATCGCGCTGCATCGATCCTAACGGACCAAAAAGACTGATAACGACGCGTTTCGACACCGTTCGTCGGAATTGTGAATTTATGTATCTTCGCGTGAGATATGCACGCGACTCCTTGTCAACACGCGGCGAAACTGCCCGCATGCCGAATTTGCCGCACACCTCGCAAATGCCGTCGTTGCGGTCGCAATCGCCGTGATCTGCCCAAATTGCGGTGCGCATAACCGGTCGCTCGCCAAGTTCTGCATGAAGTGCGTCACCTCCCTATCGGCCACCCTTGTCGACCGTGAAGAGAACGGCATTGCAGACATGGCCAATACCGAGATGAGCCACGCCGCGACACTTCGCGTCCAGCGCACCGCCGAATGGGCAGCGGACGACCATGTCGATCACGAGCGCCCGGAATTCACCGAATTTGCAGAGCACGCCTTGCCCGATGGCACGCTCATCGAAGGCTTTCGCATCGTCAGATCGATCGGCGAAGGCGGTTTCGGTATCGTCTACCTTGCATGGGATGTGGCGCTGGAACGGCATGTGGCCATCAAGGAATACATGCCGACGTCGCTGGCGATACGGGCCAATCCGTCGCTCGAAGTGTCGATGCGGTCGGACCGGCATCGCGGCACCTTCGACGCCGGCCTGAAGAGCTTTGTCAACGAAGCGCGTCTGTTGGCACGCTTCGATCACCCGGCGCTGGTCAAGGTGTTCAGGTTCTGGGAGGCGAATCGCACCGCGTACATGGCGATGCCTTTCTATGAAGGGCCGACGCTCAAGGCAACGCTGGCGACCGCCGGCAACACGGCGTCCGAGTCAGAACTGCGCGCGTGGCTGGAGCCTCTGCTCGATGCGCTGTCGGTGCTGCATCGCGAGCATTGCTATCACCGCGACATCTCCCCCGACAACATTTTGCTGACGACGTCGGGCCCGGTGCTGCTCGACTTCGGCGCGGCACGGCGCGTGATCAGCGACATGACGCAGGTGCTGACCGCCGTGCTCAAGCCCGGCTTTGCACCGATCGAGCAATACGGCGGCGAGTTGCAGCAAGGGCCCTGGACCGATCTGTATGCGCTGGCAGGTGTCGTGCATTACGCGATCACCGGCCGAGCCCCGACGGCGTCTGTGGTGCGCGTGGTGAGCGACACGCTGCGGCCGCTGACGGTGACACACGCCGGCAAATACAGCGACAACTTTCTGCGCGCCGTCGACCTGGCCTTATCGGTGCGGCCCGAGGCGCGGCCGCAAGACATAGCGGAGTTTCGAGCGTTACTCGATGCGGGGAAAGTTGCCAAAGTGGCGGCGATCTCGGATGCGCCGCAACAGGCCGACGCGCCAAAGGCCGAGGACACTCCGGAAGCGGCCCAGGTATCGATCGAAGAGTCGGCCGCCGACCCGACGCCATCGTCACAACCCGACGTGCCGCAGTCCGCCGTCAAACGCTCCCATCGTCGCGTCTATCTCGCCGCTACCGCATGCCTGCTCCTGGTCGGCAGTGCGACGTTCTGGACGATGCACAGCAGCGGTTCACGGCAGCCGGACCTCAGCACGTCGGCGGCTGAAGTGACTAGCTCGCCCGCGCCCGTAACGCAATCGCCAGTCGCACCCACTGTGGTCAAAGCAGTCAGCGCGATCGCTGTAACTGAAGCACCAGCACCAGCACCAGCACCAGCGCAGGCGGTTGCAACGCCCGTCACTGCAATACCCGACACTGCGACGCCTATCGCGCTGGCGGCCACGCCGCGCTCTGCGGTGCGCATGGCAGCGCCGTCTGTCCCCGAGCGCAAGAAGCCGGCGACGGTCATCGCTTCGGTCGATGAACCGCGCACGGCATCGCGCACTGAATTCGAGGCGGAACCCGCTTCGCTTCGCAAGGCCCCGGTGCGACCGCAACGCTGCGCCGAGATCATTCAGAAATCTTCACTCGACACCCTGACTGCTGACGAAGTCGCTTACCTGAAAAAAGAATGCCGATGAGTTCCCGTTTTCCCTTCCTGTCTCAGCTTGCTTCTACGACTCTGCCGCGGCTGTTTTCCGGCGCCGTGTTTGCGATCGCCGTTGCGGGCTGCAGCACCACCACACCGGTCGCAAGCAATGAACCGCTGCAATTCGACCAGGCCATCGCCGCGGCCACGGACTCGCTGTTTCAACAGTCGCAAGACGCGATGGGCTTCATGGCCCGGCGCAGCAAGCAGGCCGTCGCGCTCGACCCCACGCTCGATGCTGCCAGCGGCCAGCAGACCGCAGCAACGCAACAGCTCGACCGCACGATCACCGAGCGCGTGCCGCGCAACTTCGAACAGATCGAGGTGCTTCCGTTTCAGGCGGCGAGCCTGGCCAAGGCGCAGTACCTGCTGGTCGGCACGTTGGTGCGCGTGCAGAACACCTATCGCATCGACCTGGCGCTGGTCGACATCAAAGGCGGCGTGGTGGTCGCGCACTCATCCGCAGTCGCGAGGAAAGAAGGCGTGGATATGAGCCCGTTGCCCTATTACCGCGACAGCCCGGTGCTCATCAAGGACAAGGTCACCGATGGCTACGTGCTCACCAGCGCCACGCCGGCAGGACAAAAAGCCGACGCTACGTACATGGAGCGCATCGCCACGGCCACCGTCATCAACGACGCCACGACGCTCTACAACGCCGCACGCTATCGCGAGGCCCTGGGGCAATACCGCAGCGCGCTTGCGACGCCCGCAGGCGACCAGATCCGTGTGCTCACGGGTATCTATCTGAGCGTCAGCAAGTTGGGCATGACGACCGAAGCCGAAGAAACCTTCGGGCGACTCGTTGCGTATGGCATCGCCACCAACCAGCTCGGCGTCAAATTCCTTTTCAATCCCGGCAGTACCGAGTTCTGGGCCGACCCCAAACTGACCGGTGCCTACGCCATGTGGCTACGGCAGATCGCACGCCAGGCCAGCCGCACCAAGGTCTGCATGGACGTTGTGGGCCACACGAGCAAGACCGGCACCGAAGACGCCAATGAAACCCTGTCGCTCAGACGCGCAGCGTTCATCAAGCAGCGCCTCGGCGCCGACTCGGCAGACATGGTCAAACGCACCCGTGCGATCGGCATGGGCTCCAAGCAGAACATCGTCGGCAGCGGTACCGACGACGTGGTCGACGCACCGGATCGACGGGTCGAGTTCAGCATCGTGGAGTGCGGTAAGTAAGCCGATTGGCGTTACCGCGAGGTTCATCACCGCCGCGATCCAGAAGCACGCCGACGCGACATCTGCCTTCCAGATCATCGTTCGGCCTCAGGATTGCTCTTGCGCTGTCAGAACGTCTTGGTCAGCGTGGCGATTAACTGCGCCTTGTTGATCGACTGGGTCTGCGCGCCGATCGGGCCAAAACCCGGTTCCACGACCGCCAGGTAGGCGTCTTTCTTGTTGGCACCGACCACCGCACCGGCCAGCGACAGGCCACCGCCAAAGTCCCACGACGCGCCGACGTTGTAGTCGACATAGCTCTTGTAGCCCGTGTTTTTGCGGATGTCGCTGCTCAAACGCGTGTAGCCGACAGCAGCCTTCAACGTCAGGTGCGGAATCACTTCCTTGGCGTACGACAGGTTCAGGTAGCCGCTGTTGCGGCCCTTCAGGCCCGAGCCGTTGGCCGCGCCGGCAAAGCCGAAGTAGTCCTTGGACACCGTGTGCGAGTACTTCGCGGTGAAGGCGCCCAGGGCGTCGTCGCTGTAGGTGGCAGCGCCGTAGAGTTCCGTGGTGTTGCCCAGGTGGTTGCCCGGGTACACATAGGTCAGCACGCCGAAGTCGAGGTCGAACACGCCGACCTTCGTCTTGTAGCCGCCGTAGATGTCCATCTCGATGCTGTTGCCCGAGAGCCAGTTGACGCTGGAGTTCCAGTTGCCCACGTAGAAGCCGCTTTCGCCGAAGGCGTAGTCGAAGCCGCCCTGCACTGCGGGCTTGACGCCACGCGTCTTGTACAAGCCGTTGTGGCCGATGGTGTCCTGGTCCTGGCCGCGGAACTTGTAGTTCGTGGTCAGCGAGATGTTGGCGGTCAGGGGGGACGTCGCCAGAGCGGCGGCCGCTGTATCACCGACAGTGCCTGGCGCGGATTGCGCGAAGGAAAGGCAAGACACGGTGGCAAAGACACCGGTCAGACCGGCTTTGATAACGATACTTTTCATTGAGCTGTGCAGTTGTTTGACGACAGCAGCAGGCTAAGCAGGACTCCGTAAAAGCCGCGTAAAAAATGCGGGCGCTTTTATAAAAAGCTTGTCGATGGCCCTGTATGCGCGGGAGCCTGGAACGCCAGCACGACGCTGATCGCACGGCGTGTATCGCATTCCCTGCATCAGCTAGGTGCCGGCTGCACGTATCGATTGCCTAATCCTTGTCGACGAAGATGTTTTGTATAGCTATTGCTTATACAAAACCAACTCATTGAATAGCATACTTGCTCTTTCTCAATCAGGCACTCCTCCTCATGGACTCCATCTCTCCCGGGCAATTCAGCCTCGTCTACAACGCGTTTTCCTTCGCCATCGCGGTGATGGGAGCGGCGACTGTGTTCTTCTTCCTGTCGCGATCCCAGGTAGCTTCGTCGTACCGAACGGCACTCACCGTGACCGGGCTTGTAACGCTCGTCGCGCTCTACCACTACCTGCGGATCTTCAACAGCTGGGAAGCCGCCTACTCGCTGGCCGATGGTGTGATGAAACCGACCGGCGCCAAGTTCAACGATGCTTATCGCTACGTCGACTGGCTGTTGACCGTGCCGCTGCTGCTGATCGAACTGATCCTGGTGATGCGCCTGTCGGGTGCCGAAACACGTGCCAAGGCCACCAAGCTCGGACTGCTCGCAGCCCTCATGGTGTTGCTCGGCTACCCGGGTGAAATTTCGGCAGACCCGAGCACCCGCTGGCTGTGGTGGGGACTGGCGATGATCCCCTTCGTCATCATCGTGTACGACCTCTTCGTCGGCCTGCGGAACTCGATTGCCTCGCAGCCCCCCGGTGCCCGCGGTTTGGTCAGCGCGGCCCGTTGGTTGACGGTGGTGTCATGGTTGTTCTATCCGATCGTCTTCGTGTTCCCCATGATCGGTTTCACCGGCAGCGCTGCGACCATTGCGGTGCAGGTCGGCTACACCGTGGCAGACGTGGTGGCCAAGGCGGTGTTCGGCGTGTTGATCTTCCTGATCGCCTCGCGCAAGACCGAGATCGAAGCCTCCCTGAGGTAAGCCGTTGAACCCCGAGCTTTCGTGGGCCCGCGTTCGGGGCTATCAGCCGCCGGTGCGACGGGCATCGGCACCGCGGTGGGTGGCTGAAGTGCCTCACGCCGTGGTGGTGGGCGCAGGCTACGGCGGCATCGCCGCTGCCTTGCGTCTGCGGGCCAAGGGCTACCGCGTCACGCTCATCGACCGGGGCGAGCAACTCGGCGGTCGGGCTCGGGTGTTCGAGCGCGACGGTTTCCGGCACGACGCCGGTCCGACCGTGATCACCGCACCGTTTCTCTTCGAAGAGCTGTTCGAGTTGTTCGGCGAGCGACTGGCCGATCACGTCGAGCTGGTGCCGCTGACGCCCTGGTACCGCTTCCGATTTGCGGACGGCGATCACTTCGACTACGGCGGCACGCTGGATGAAACGCTGGCCGAGATTGGGCGTATTTCACCTGAAGACCGCGAAGGCTACTTGCGACTGCTGGAACACTCCAGGCGCATCTTCGATATCGGCTTCACCCAACTTTCTGCGAAGCCTTTCGACAAGCTGGGGACCATGCTCCGACTGATCCCCAGCCTGATCCGGCTGCGCTGCGATCGCACCGTCTGGGGCTTGGTCAAAGCGTTTCTCAAGAACGATAAGTTGCGCCAGGCCTTTTCGATCCAGCCCCTGCTGGTCGGCGGCAATCCGTTCGACACCACCAGCATTTATGGGCTGATTCATTACCTCGAACGCGCCCACGGCGTGTTCTTCGCTATGGGCGGAACGGGCGCCATCACGCGCGCGCTGGGCGGGCTGATGGAACGCCACGGCGTTGCCGTGCGTCTGGGCAGCACCGTGCAACGCATCCGGGTCGAAGGCGGCGCAGCGACCGCGGTCGAGCTGGCGGGCGGCGGTGTCATTCCGGCGGATCTCGTGGTTTCCAACGCCGATGCGGCGCACCTGTACACATCGATGATCCCCAAGTCGAAGCAGGCATGGTCGTCGCGGCTGAAGCTGACGGCGGCGAGCTACTCGATGGGACTGTTCGTGCTCTATTTCGGCACGCGCCGGCCGTATCCGGACGTAGCCCACCACACCATTTGGCTCGGTGAGCGCTACCGCGAACTGCTCGACGAGATATTCAACAAAAAGACGCTCGGCGACGACTTCTCGCTCTATCTGCACCGGCCCACCGCCACCGACCCGAGTTTCGCGCCGGACGGCTGCGAGAGCTTCTATGTGCTGTGCCCGGTGCCCAACCTTCAGGCCGACCTGGACTGGAGCCTGGAAGGCCCCAAGCTGCGCGACCGGATCGTCGCAGCGCTGGACCGAACCATCCTGCCGGGCCTGGCAGCCACCATCACCGCCGAGTTCAGCATGACGCCACGCGACTTCAGCCACGACTACCTGAGCGTGCACGGGGCCGGCTTCTCGGTCGCGCCGCTGTTCCGGCAATCGGCCTGGTTCCGTTTCCACAACCGGGCCGAGGGCATCCGCAACCTTTACCTGGTCGGGGCCGGCACGCATCCGGGTGCCGGTCTGCCAGGTGTGCTTTGCTCGGCGAAGGTCGTCGATTCAATGGTCCCGGCTGCCGAGATGGTGGTGCGGCAAGAGCCTCACGGCGCATGAAAAGACACGATGTCATGAACTCCCCCGACGCCGCCTACGCCGCTGCCGACCAGTTGCTGGCACGGCATGGACGCAGCTTTCACTGGGCCCGTCGCCTGCTCGGCGCCCGACATGCCGAGCGCGCCACCCGGCTCTACGGCTTTTGCCGCCGCATCGACGATCTGGCCGACGACGCTGCCTCACCGGCCGCAGCCCATGCCGCACTGGACACCGTCCGCCGGGCGCTGGACACCGGCCGGTCCGACGACGCCGAAGTGCGAGACATGCTGCAGCTGATGGATTCCTGTCACATCGATGCGTCGATCCCGCTCGAGTTGATCCGTGGTGTCAGGAGCGACCTCGGTGACGTGCGCTTCGCCGACATGGACGAACTGCTGCGCTATTGCTACCGCGTTGCCGGCACCGTCGGCCTGATGATGACGGCGGCACTCGATGTGACCGCGCCCGAGGCGTTGCCGCATGCCATCGACCTCGGCATCGCCATGCAACTCACGAACATCTGCCGCGATGTTCGCGACGATGCGCTGCTCGGAAGGCGCTACCTGCCAGCGACGCTGGTGGGCGAGCTCACGCCGGCCGCCTTGGTCGATCCCAGCGTCGCGGTGCGCGCGACAGCCACCCACGCACTTTGCACGCTGCTGGATCTGGCCGACCGCTTCTACGCCAGTGGAGAGTTGGGGTTGCGCTTTCTGCCCGCCGGCGCGCGCACCGGGATCCTGGTGGCAGCACGGGTCTATCGCGGCATCGGCCTGGTCCTGCGGGAGCGGGAATACGATTGCTGGTCGTCACGGGCGATGGTCGGCAACGGCGGCAAGGTGGCGATCACGCTAGGTGCTCTGGCCGGGACGCTCGGCGCACGCTGGGGCGGCGGGCAGACGCCAACGCCAACGCCGACGTCGAGCGCGCGGCCGTACGGCGCCCTGCCGCCCCACCCCGGCTCGGCCTGGCTCGCGAGGGCGGGTGTTGCAGACTGATCTCGACCTGCTGATCCTCGGTGGCGGCTGCGCGGGCCTGAGCCTGGCGCTGCGGCTGGCAGAAGCCCCCGGTCGCTGCCGGCGCGTGGCAGTGATCGAGGCGCGGCCGGACTATGCCAACGACCGCAGCTGGTGCTTCTGGCGGCTCGGGCCGCATCGCTTCGAACCCCTGGTGACGCAGAGCTGGTCGCGCATCGCCGTGCGCTCGGCCTCGCGCACGGTGGTTGCCGACTGCCCGCAGACGCCCTATCAACTTCTCGAAGCCGGCACCTTCTACACGCACGCACGCCACGTGCTCGCGAACAGCGATATGGTGCGTCTGTCGCTGGGGGTGTCGGTGATCGGTTCACCCGTGGCGGTGGCGCACGGGTGGCGCGTCGAGACTTCGGCCGGTGCGCTCACGGCCGCACAGGTGATCGACACGCGCCCGCCAAGCGTGCCCCGGCACGGCGATTCGACACTCTGGCAGTCGTTTTTTGGGCAGGAGCTGGTGTGCGAGCGGCCGGTGTTCGACGCTGCTTGCGTGGAACTGATGGACTTTACGGACGCGGTGCAGGGAGCGGTCGCGTTCACCTATGTGTTGCCGTTGGCACCGGACCGGGCACTGGTCGAAACCACGCTGTTCGACCCCCACCCGCGCAGCCCGTCCGACCTGGCCCGGCACCACCGGCGCGCCGTGCGACGGCTTTGCGGCGATGCGCCGATCCGGGTGGTGCGCAGCGAAGCCGGCATGCTGCCGATGGGGATGGCACACGACCCGGGCGCGCTGGGCCGGGGCCACTTGCGCGCTGGTCTGATGAGCGGCGCGGCCCGGCCGGCCACGGGCTACGCTTTTCAGCGCATCCAGCGCTGGGCCGATGCCTGCGGCGAGTCGCTCCGTCACGGCGAGACGCCGCGCGGACACCAGCCCGACCCGTTGCTCACCCGAATCATGGACCGGCTTTTCCTGGACGTGCTGCGAAGCCAGCCCGAGCGGGGACCCGAGCTGTTCGTGCGGCTGTTCGGTGGCACCGACATGCGTCGCATCGTCCGCTTCCTGGGCGATCGCGGGACCTTGCTCGACCGTGCCGCCGTCGTCGCTTCGTTGCCCGCGGGGCTGTTCCTGCGCCAGCTGCTGCGTTCGGCGCGGCGCGACCTGGCCGAGGCCTGACGCGATGACCTTCGGCTTGCGGCTGCAAGGTCGTATTTTTTGCGCGGTCTCGCTGGTGCTTTTGCTGGCGTTGCTGGCCGGCTTCAAAGCGGAACCGGGGCACGAGCTGATCGCCGTCGGCGCATTGGTGTTGTTGCTCGGCGTGCCGCACGGCTCCCTGGACGTGGTGGTCGCGCGTCGCTTGCTGGAACTGACAGGCATCAGGGCGTGGACGGTGTTCTCGCTACGCTACGTTGGCCTGGCCGCACTGGTCGTCGGTCTCTGGTGGGTGGCGCCGACGGTTTTTTTGTCTGCCTTTCTCGGCTTCTCCGCGCTGCACTTCGGCGCCGATCCAGAGGCGGGCGTGGCATGGCCGACGCGCGCCTTGTATGGCGGCGCGGTGATCGTCCTGCCGGCCTTGTGCCATGGCGCGGAGTTGCAGCGGCTGCTGGGCCTGGTGGCCGGTCCGGCCAGCGCGGCCTTCGTCATGCCGGCGTTGCGCCTGCTCGCGACGCCCTGGTTGTGCGCGACCGTGCTCGCTTGCTTGCTGGAGGCCAGGAGATCGCCGCTTGCCGCGGCCGAACTGGCGGCGTTGGCCGCAGTGTCGACGGCGGCGCCCCCGCTGGTCGCGTTCGCGGTTTATTTCTGCGCCATGCACAGCCCGCGCCATATCCTGCGCACCTTACCCAGCCGGCAGGCGGCCGATGCCCGCCGTGCGCTGGCGATGGCGCTTTGGCCTACCGTCGCAGTGTTTATCGCCGCCGTGGGAGCCGGCCTGCTGGCCGGTGACATGCCACTGGAAACATGGGTGCTGCAACTCGGCTTCGTCGGTCTGGCGGCGTTGACGCTGCCGCACATGGCGCTGCTGGAAAGGGTCCGCCGAGCATCGCGGCCAGCGCCGCCCGGACAATAGAACGCAGCGCGCCCTTACTCTCACCCACCCCGTTGCCAACGTCCCCGCTGTCTCGCCCTCACCATTCCAGCCTTCATGAAAGACATCTCAACCAACGCCAATTCGCCCCTCGACGGTGTCTACCGGATCGCCACCGTCTCGAACCTCACCGGCATTCCGGTCCAGACGATCCGTGTGTGGGAGTCACGTCATGCGGTCGTGCAACCGACGCGCAGCGCCACCAACGTGCGCCTCTATCGGCGCGCCGACATCGAGCGCCTGTCGCTGATCAAGGCCGCGGTCGACGCGGGCCATGCGATCGGCACCGTGTCGTCGCTGACCGACCGGCAGATCAAGGCCCGTTTCAAATTTAATCCAGTGGGAGCGGCGCAGACAACGCAACGTGGCTGTCGGGTCGTCGTGTGCGGCACAACGCTGGGTGCCCGGCTCGCCACGGCGTGGGGCGATCGCACCGACGTGCGACTGCAGGGCGTCCTGTCTTCGCTGACCGACGCCGGCGGCCCATCGACCGGCGTGATCGACGGCCCGGTCGATGCCGTGATCATCGAGGCATCCGTACTCGCCCCTTCCCTGCCTGCAGCCGTACGGCAGTTGCAGGAAACGACTCGTGCGCGCGTCGTCATCGTGGTCTACGGCTTCGGCAATCGGCGGAGCCTGGCACGACTCGACGACGCCAACGTCATCGCGCTGGCAGCACCGGCCGACCCGGCGCAGCTCGCACGCATCTGTTTGCTTGGACTGTCGATCGCGCCCTCCGCGCCCGACACTTTCTCGGAACTGCTGGTGCATCCGGCGGCGCCACGACGCTACGACGATGCGGTGCTCGACGAGCTGGCACAGGTGCCGTCCAGAGTGCAATGCGAGTGCCCGAACCACGTCGCCGACCTGTTGGTGCGACTCAATGCCTTCGAACGCTACAGCCTGGACTGCGAGAGCAGCAACGGCGCCGACGAATCGGCCCACGCAATGCTGTATCGCGCCAGCGGACACTGCCGTGCAATTCTGGAAGAAGCGCTGATGCGGCTCATGGCGCATGAGGGCACACCAACGCCGTAAGCGTAGAGGCTCCGTGAGTGTCATGGCAGCACGTCACTCATGGTGGAGCCAATAAATAAGCCCGCAGACGGTGGCCTGCGGGCTGTATCTATTAGAACCCGTACGGATTCTATTGAGTCTTGGACACTCAGGCCGAAGGCAGCAAGACCGAGTCGATGACGTGGATCACGCCATTGGTGCACTCGATGTCAGTCTTCACGACGTTGACTTCGCCGTTCAGCTTCACGCCGCCGGTGGTGCTGATTTTCAGTGCCGCGCCGTTGACCGTGGTCGCCGACTTGCCGTCCATCGTCATGACGTCGGCAGCCAAGACCTTGCCTGCCACCACGTGGTACGTCAGGATGGCTTTGAGCTTCGGGATGTCCTTGAGCAGGCTGTCGACCGTACCGGCGGGCAGCTTTGCAAAGGCTTCGTCCGTCGGGGCGAACACCGTGAACGGGCCCGGGCCCTTGAGAGTGGCCACCAGGTCTGCGGCAGTGAGAGCGGCTGCGAGAGTCTTGAAGCTGCCTGCGGCAACGGCCGTGTCGATGATGTCATGCATAAGAAATTTCCAATCGTTTGTCAGCGAAGCCGGGTCGTTGCGACACCGGTGCACAGAAAGTGCGTTTAAAGGACTTGGCCACAACCGTTGGAGTTGATGCCGGTCCCACATTCGCTGGCACGAATCTAATTCGACTGCGCGTGCACGCAGTCATGCAAGGCCATTGCATTGTGTGTTGGAGTTTCACCGGCTCGCACGCCGTCCGGATCGACTCTTTTGAAGGAGCTGGTTTACTTCGGATCAGGAGTGCGTTTTCCACCCGTGGAGTCGGCCGGCATTGAGCCGGTAGCCATCGGATTCTTGCCCATCTTCTTCGGCGACATCTTGTTCTTGTCCATCGTGCCGTTGGACATCTTGTCGTTGCTCATCGGGTCCTTGCCCATGCTGCCTTTCCTCATGGATTGACTGTTGGACGTGCTACCCCCCGAGGTACCCCCATCGCTAGAGCCGCTGCTCGTTGCCGAACCGCCGTTCAAACCCCCACCGCCACCGCCACCTGCACCCTGAGCCGATGCCGAAACCGAGCCGAGAGCCAAACATGCGGAGATGAGAATCGTTGAGAACTTTGACATAGCAAACCTTTGAAGTGTGTTGGAGGAGCAACTACATGCCGCAACTCGACGCGCACGTGTGCTCCAGGGCGCTCAGACACTGTGAGGGATGCCCTACCAAGCCTTATTGAATGCGACGGGCACGCCGTTGGCCCCGCGCGTTAGTTTTCCAACCGCACGACAACGCAAGCTTTTGTCTTACCACCAACGGCTTTGATTTCTGGGAACTTGTGCGCACATGAAATCATCGCGCACAGTAGGGAATCCTTCAGCAGACGGAGACACACATCTCGAAAATCTTGTTCATCAGATCGCGGCGGGAGACTCGCAAGCTTTTCGCGACCTCTACGACCTTTCGCGCATTTCTCTCTACTATTGCGCGCTCAAAGTTGTTCGCAGAAAGGAGATTGCGGAGGACGTTCTTCAGGAGGCGTATGTGACGATTTGGAGGCTGGCTCCGGACTTCGTGGCCGAGCGTGGCGTCGCGATGGCATGGATGACGGTGATCACGCGCAGCCGAGCAATCGAGAGCCTGCGTCGGCTGGTGACCAGCAGAGAAAGTCTGACGGTTTCCTTTGAAGAGCGTGATGAAGAAACTCTGCCGTCTGATCAGCCAGATCCTGGAAGCGCGCTGGACGCCAAAAGACAGTGCGAATTATTGTGCCGTCATGTCGGTCAACTCAAGGCCACGCAGCGCAACGTGCTCAGACTTGCTTTTCTGAGCGACATGACGCACAGCGAGGTCGCATCGTGCACGGGTATGCCGATCGGCACAGTCAAGACGTGTGCGCGCCGCGGCTTGAGCAACTTGCGCAATGCCATGATCGTTCAGGCAAGCCCGGCACCCTGACCGATCGGCTGCAACGAAGGGCGCAAGTCAACGACGTGATCCTATGTGGGCCATCGCACAGTAAAACAATGTGTTCGTCGATAAGGTTGAAGTTCTCCTTTCCACGAGGACGCTCTTATGACCCTATCTCGGACCGTAGCTCAAGCCCTAGTGCATGCCCATCTGGGTGGCCACCCCCTAGATAAACATTTACTTGCAGCCGCCGTATACGTGGCAGAAGACCGTCTACGCGCCGGAATGCTTCCCGTGATCTCAGACCTGCTTCGCCAGGACCTCGACAACCAAATGGAGAGGTCTGCGCCTCCCACACAAACGCGTATTGCATGCGATGCGATTAAGACTGCAACGGGGGCGGAATGGACGATCGGGATGAATCCAGTTTCCGATCAAGTCGACAGCGCAGGCAGAAGCACCTCGATCTATGTCATCGACGACCACCCGATCATGCGCGACGCTATTGCTTCCGTACTTCGACGACTCCGCGCAGATGCCCGTATTTCTGAATTTGGAAGTCTTGCCGAAGTACCCCCCAGCATGAGCTCGCTGGCGCCTCCCTTGGCAATCATCCTGGATCTCAATCTGCCGGATGCGTCTGGCTATTCTGGGGTGCTTCACATCAGACGGCTTTACCCCTACACGCCGTTGGCGGTCTACTCGGCGTCCCCTGCTTCAGAGATGGAAGACAAATGTATCGCGGCCGGTGCAGACCTATACATCAGCAAAGCCACAGGCTCGCAGAAACTCACGGCAGCGTTGAAGACATTGCTTTCAAAGAGCCCCGACGTTGCGCTCTATGCAGAAGGCGATCAACCACTCCGTGTACGTTCGGGTACCACCGCGAACGCAAGCGTATGACAATGGACACCGCGACAACTCTTGCTTCAAGGTGGGCCACCGCCGCGAGTGGAGAGCACGCTTTGCTTGGTGGACGAAGAGACATCGTCGTGATCGGTGCTGCGATGGGTGGACTGAGCGCACTTTCCAAGTTGCTTATTGGAATACCACCATCGTTTGACGCGGCGGTGTTAATCGCTTTGGACATCGGTTCTCAGCCAACAGCGGTCGTGCTGCAAATTCTGCGTACTTACTCACGGCTGAAGGTCAGTTTTGCAAGTAACAACGCGTTGATTCGGCGCGGTCAAGTCCTGATAGCGCCACCGAATTACGACATGCGAGTTGGGCAAGCAGGAATTGTTGACCTTGAGCGTTCAAGCGCCTACGCCAGCGGCGGCCCCTCAGTGAATGTTCTTTTTGAGTCGGCGGCTGCCGCATACGGTTACCGAGTGGTTGGCGTCGTGCTCAGCGGGGCTTCTCACGACGGCACGGCGGGGCTCTCGGTCATAGAGGCCGCCGGGGGAGTTGGCGTGGTCGAAAACCCGGAAGAAGCGGTCGACCCCAGCATGCCTTCAAATGCGATTCGCGGTGACCACCCCGATTACTCTAGTTCGCTTGATGACATGGCGCCACTCCTAATCAGCTTGGCAGCCGGTGAGAAGCCATCTAAAGGATTGTTCTTGAAGGGCGAGCGCTCGCAGAACTAGGAAGCTTTAGGGAGGCGCCCATATAAGCGTCACCCTAGAGCGACATCGAGGGCCGCTCGGCCATTGCGGCACGCCAGCGCAACAGGTGGGAATGCTGCTCGATCGGCTTGACTTTCACCACGCGCGCAAAGTCGACCGCCACCACGGCGGTGATGTCGGCCAAGCTAAAGCGCTCCGTCGCAACGAAATGCCGGTCGGCCAGACGCTCATTCAAAGTCACGAAGAACTGCTGCACTCTGGCCAAGCCGCGCTGTGCGAGTTCGGGAATCTGTGCATGGTCTACGGGCCCCGGCAAGGCGCGGTTGACCAGCGACGGGGCGCTGTTGCGTAGCGCATCGGCAATGGCCATCAACCCGTCGAATTCAATGCGCGAGTTCCAGCTGGCGACCTCGGCGCGTTCGGCCGGCGTCACGCCCAAAAGCGATGGCTCCGGGTACCGCGCATCGATATACGCCGCTATCGCAGCGTTGTCGGTCAGGAGCAATCCTTCCTCGCTTCGCAGCGCCGGCACGGTGCACAGGGGATTGATCAGGCGGTAGGCCTCGCCCAGTTGTTCGTTGGTGCGCAGGTCGACCTGCACCGTCTCGTGGGCGAGCCCTTTTTTCTGCCAGCAGGATGCGGGCATCTGCCGCTGTTTCTTTCAATCGGCGTCGTACCCATCACATGTTCGCATCGAGATTGGCCATGATGATCATCGAGCCGAACACCACCAGCGCCACCACGAACACACCGAAGGCCAGCGCAAGAATGTTGTTGGTGCCCTCGGGTCCGCTGGACACGTGCAGGAAGAACACCAGATGGATTCCCATCTGACCGATCGCCAGCGCAGCGAGCAACACAGGGATGCCTTGCGACCACACGGCGTCGCTGCCGGACACCCAGAACGAGACCAGTGTCAACACCACCGAAAGCCCCAGGCCAGCCGCGTATTTCCAGAGGCTGGTGCGCAGATCGCTGCCGTCGCCAGGCGCGCCGTCCGAGGCGGGCTTCTTGTCACTCGCTTCGTTCATTTGAATGCTCCCAAATAGACGATGGTGAACACGCCGATCCAGACAATGTCGAGCGCGTGCCAGAACAGGCTGAAGCACAGCATGCGCCGCACGACCTCCGGCGCAAAACCGAGCGTGGCGATTTGCGCCAACATCACGATCAGCCAGAAAATCCCGACGCTCACATGCAGGCCATGAAGGCCAACCAGCGCGAAGAAGGCGGAGAGAAACGCGCTGTGGCCGGGGCCTGCGCCGCTCGCAAGCATGGCCGTGAATTCGGACGCTTCCAGCGCCACGAAAGTCGCGCCCAGCGCCAGGGTCACCAGTCCGGAGGCGAAGGTGGCGAACTTGTTTTGCCGTTCCACCGAAAGGGAAAGCAGCGCGCAAGAGAAGCTAGAAAACAGCAAGCAAGCTGTTTCGATCAGCACCTTGTCGCGGTGGAAGAGCTCATGGCCCGAAGGACCTCCGGCCGTATGGCCATGCAACACCGAATAGCTCGCGAAGAAGGCCGCGAACATCACGATGTCGCTCAACAAAAAGAGCCAGAAGCCGTAGGTCACCACCACCCGCGTCGACGCAGGACCGCGCTCGGACGCGGGCACCTCTTCGTCGGAGAGGTCGCGTGTGCCGGCGTGAGCGGTCATCGTGCTCATGCGGCGCTCGCCTCCAGCGTTCGCGCCGGCACATGGATCTCAGGTGTCGGCCGCCATGAATGCCAGAGCAGTGCCGCCACGATACCGATCGAGCCAACTACCGCGAGCCACCAGATGTGCCACACCATGCTGAACCCGAGCACGACGGCGAAGAAGGCGAGAAAGAAACCCAGGGCGCTCGGGGCGGGCAGCACGATGTCTGAGGAAACCCTCGGCCGTGGGGCCGGGGGTGCGACCGGTGCCGATGAAGAAGAAGCGTCCTCGGTTTCCGGCTTGCTTCCATGCTTCATGTCCCAGAAGGCATCGCGCCCGCGCACCTGAACGAGCGTGTCGAAATTCCAGGCGGGCGGCGGCGACGGCATCGACCACTCCAGTCCGCGACCGTTCCACGGATCACCTGTCGTATCGATGCGCTCATAGCGGCTGCGAATACTGACGACGAGTTGCACGATCGTGCACGCGATGCCGACGAGGATGACGGCGGCGCCCGCCATGGCCACGAGCATGAGGGGTTGCCAGGACGAATCGGCGTAGTGTTGCATGCGGCGTGTCGCACCCATCAGTCCGAGCAGGTAAAGCGGCATGAAGGCCAGGTAGAAGCCGACCAGCCAGCACCAGAAGATCACCTTGCCCCAGCGCTCGTCCAGCGTGAAGCCGAACGCCTTGGGAAACCAGTACGTGTAGCCGGCGAAGCCGCCGAAGAGCACGCCGCCGATGATCACGTTGTGAAAGTGCGCCACCAGGAAGAGGCTGTTGTGCACCACGAAGTCCACCGGCGGAATGGCCAGCAATACGCCCGTCATGCCGCCGATCACGAAGGTGACCATGAACCCGAGTGCCCACAACATCGGGACGCTGAAGCGGACTTCGCCGCCGTAAAGCGTGAAGAGCCAGTTGAACACCTTCACGCCGGTCGGCACCGCGATGATCATGGTCATGACGCCGAAGAAACCGTTCACGTCCGCGCCGGCGCCCATGGTGAAGAAATGGTGCAACCAGACCATGAAGGACAGCATGCAGATCGCCATCGTGGCGATCGCCATCGAGCGGTAGCCGAACACGGGCTTGCCGGAGAACGTCGAGATCACCTCCGAGAACACGCCGAACGCCGGCAGGATGAGGATGTAGACCTCCGGGTGGCCCCAGGCCCATATGAGGTTGACGTACATCATCGCGTTGCCGCCAAGGTCGTTCGTGAAGAAGTGAAAGCCCAGGTAGCGGTCCAGCAGCAGCATCGCGAAGGTGGCCGTGAGGATCGGAAAGGCCGCGATGATGAGCAGGTTCGAGGCCAACGCGGTCCAGCAGAAGATCGGCATGCGCGAATAGCTCATGCCGTAGGTCCGCATCTTCAAGATGGTGGTGGTGAGGTTGATGCCGGAAAGCAGCGTACCGACCCCCGATATCTGCAGCGCCCAGAGGTAGTAGTCGACGCCGACATCCGGCGAATAGGCCAGCTCCGAAAGTGGTGGGTAGGCAAGCCAGCCGGTGCGGGCGAACTCGCCCACGACCAGCGACAGGTTGATGAGCAGTACCCCTGCCGCCGTCAGCCAGAAGCTGACCGAGTTCATCACGGGAAACGCGACATCGCGCGCCCCGATCTGCAACGGCACCACGAAATTCATCAGGCCGACCATGAAGGTCATGGCGACGAAGAAGATCATGATCGTGCCGTGGGCGGAGAAGATCTGGTTGTAGTGCTCGGGTGGCAGATAGCCCTGCGCGCCGCCGGCCGCGAGTGCCAGCTGCGAGCGCATCATGAGCGCGTCCACGAAGCCGCGCATCAGCATGACCAGGGCAAGCAGGATGTACATGACACCGACGCGCTTGTGGTCGACGCTGGTGATCCAGTCCTTCCACAGAACCGGCCACCATCCCTTCCATGTGACCAGGGCCAGCAGGCCCAGGATCACCAGTCCGACCAGGGCAGCTGCCATCAGTGGAATGGGTTGGCCCAGGGGCAAGGAAGACCAACTCAGTTTGCCGAGCATGCGGTTCTCTCAGTGAAGGTGCGTGGACGTCTTCGGCTGGCCGTCGCCGCGCACGATGGCGTCAAACAGGTTGGGCTCGTTCAGGCGGTAAGCCGTTGCAGCGCTCGTGCCGGGTTTAGCCAGCGCGAGGTAGGCGTCGGCATCGAGCACCTCCGGACCGGACTTCGCCTTGGCGAGCCACGCCGCGAAATCCTGCGGTGGCACCGCATCGACCATGAAGCGCATGTCGGAAAACCCTTCACCGCTGAACTGGGCCGACAAGCCGGGGAACGTGCCCGCCTGATCTGCCTGCAAATGAAGCTGCGTGGCCATGCCCGCCATGGTGTAAATCTGGCTGCCCAACTGCGGCACGAAGAAGCTGTTCATGACGCTGGCCGACGTAAGGTGTAGGCGCAGCGGCCGACCTGTAGGCACGACCAGGTGGTTGACGGTCGCGACCCCGCCCTCCGGGTAGAGGAAAAGCCATTTCCAGTCCAGCGACACCACCTGGATGTCCAGCGGGGCCTGTTCCGATGCCAGTGGCTTGCGCGGATCGAGATCATGCGAGCCGAGCCAGGCAATACCGCCCAGAAACAGAATGACCAGCAAGGGGATGGACCACACAACCACCTCGAGCGGGCCAGAATACGACCAGTTGGGACGACGCGTGGCGCGGGGATTGCCCTTACGGAACCACCAAGCGAATCCGAGCGTCAGCAGGGCGACCGGCACGATCACCGCCAGCATGATCACCGTGGCATTGAGCAGGATCAAGTGTTCCGCCGACGCGACCGGGCCTTTCGGGTCCAGCACGCCCGCCGAGAGCCAACCCGGCCCCGGCCAGCTAAATGACACGCTCGACCGCCATCCACACCGCCATGGTCACCATCATCAGGTTTTCCGTCAGCGACACGAAGCCAAGCGGAACATTGCTGCTGCCTCCCACGCATGCGCACTTGAGTTCGCGGCGGTCGACGTACACCGCCTTGATGACGGACACGGCGCCAATGCTGCCGATGAAAAGTGCCACGGGAATCGCGACGACCGACAACCGGCCGGAGATCATCAACACCCCGGCAAGGAACTCGGCAAATGGATAGATGTAGGCGTACGGCACCCATCGTCGCGCCAGCAGGTCATAGTTGAGAAACATCGTCGAGAAGCTCTCGACGTCCTGAAGCTTCAAAAGCGCGAGGATGCACATGCTGAACGCCACGAACCATCGGATGGCCTGCCAGACAGGAGTCGCTTCCCGCAATGCGACCAGCGCGGCGATTGCCATCAACAACGCGCAGAGGAAGACTGCGATGACGGGGCGATAGGAAGCGACGTTCGGGTCACTTAACCGTTTGCCGAAGAAACGTCTCAGGTCGTCGTACGTGCCGACTCGCTCATCGCCAATGAAAGTCTGGGGCGTCGTTTCAACCTGGTGAGACGCTTTGAAAGCATCGGTCGCTTCCCGCGTCTCGAGCCATCGATCGTCCACCGCATAGCCTTTGCTGAGCAGAAGATGCCGCGCTTTGAGACCGTAGGGGCAGACGTGCTCCGGCATGACCATGCGATAGAGCGTTGCAGTCCGGGTTGGAGACTTCGACATGGACACCTTGCATCATTTTGGGAGTGCGTAGGCGATCACGTAGTCGCCCGCCTTGGTGTGCGTCGACCCATGGCCTCCCGCAATCACCAAAAGATACTGCCGTCCGTCTGCGCCCGTGTAGGTCATCGGCGTGGCTTGCCCGCCGGCAGGCAGCCGGCTCTCCCAAAGCTGACGGCCACTGCTGACGTCATAGCCACGCACGTAGTAGTCCAGCGTGCCCGACAAAAACGCGACGCCGCCACCGGTCACGATGGGGCCACCCAGGTTGGGCACCCCCATGCGAAACGGCAAAGGCACCGGCGCGAGATCGCGCACCGTTCCGTTGCGATGCTGCCAGACGATTTTTCCGCTCGCGAGATCGGCCCCGGCGACATAGCCCCAAGGCGGCGCCGTGCAGGGAAATCCAAACGGTGATGTGAAAGCACTCAGCGCCACGGCAAACGGCGCGCCGAAGTTCTCGTTGAGCGCCGGCAAGGCGCCGCTCGGCGGCCCATCGGTCTGCACCATCAGGGCCGTGTCATTGGGCCTCGGAACGAGCTTCGACACGAAAGGGAGGTAGGTCGGCGTCGTGAAGGCGATCTGGCGCTGCGGGTCCACTGCGACACTGCCCCAGTTGAAGACACCGAAGTTACCCGGGTAGATCAAGGAGCCCTGTGTCGACGGCGGAGTGAATCGCCCGTCGTAGCGCAGGCGATGGAATGCGATGCGACACGCGAGTTGATCGAACATCGTCGCGCCCCACATGTCGCGTCCGTGCAGTTTGGGCGGATCGAACGAGAGGGCCGTCTTCGGCTGTGTGGGGGCCGTATGGTCGCCTTGCGCGGCGCCCTGCGGCGCGGGCTCTTCGGTCACGGTGTTGATCGGCATGCCAGTGCGGCGGTCGAGCACGAACAGCTCGCCCTGCTTGGTGGGCTGCACCAGCGCCGGCACGGTGGCGCCATCGATCGTGAGGTCGATCAGGCTGGGCTGCGACGGGACGTCGTAGTCCCACAGGTCGTGGTGAACGGTCTGGAAAACCCAACGCACCTTGCCGGTCGCGAGATCGAGTGCCACCACCGACGACGAATACTTCTCCACGGCTGCGCTCCGCTTGCCTCCCCACTGGTCCGGCGGCTGGTTGCCCATGGGAACATAGACCATGCCGAGTGCCTCGTCGACACTCGAGATAGACCAGCTGTTGGGCGAATTGACCGTGTAGCTCTCACCGGGCGCGATCGGCGTGGTGGCCTCCGGATTGCCCGAGTCCCAGTTCCAGACCAGCGCTCCAGTGTCGACGTCGAAGGCACGGATCACGCCGGACTGCTCGTGGGTCGAAACGTTGTCGAGTACCGTGCCGCCGACGATGACCAGTTTCTGCGTGACCACCACCGGTGAGGTGGAGTAGTACGACCCGGGCCGAGGATTGGGCATGTGGGCCGACAGGTCGATCTCGCCTTTGCCTCCGCCGAAGGCGCTGCACAAGGCACCGTTGTCGGGGTTCAAGGCTATCAAGCGGGCATCGGCCGTGGGCATGAAGAGCTTGCCGTGCGCACAGCCATCGGACACGATGCCGGTGTCGGCTGCTGCGTGTGGAGGCTGGTAGGAAAGACCGCGACAGGTGAGGTGCTGCAATGCCAGCGCGCCTTCGATCTTCGGGTCGTAGCGCCACACCTGCGCGCCACTGGTCGCGTCCAGCGCGATCACCGACTGATGCGGATTGCAGAGGTAAAGCCTGTCACCCACTTTCAGCGGCGTGACTTCGTAGGTCGTCTCGACCGGATCCCCGGGCTGACCGCGCATGTCACCGGTCTGGAATTGCCACGCCACCTTGAGATTCGCGACGTTGGACGGCGTGATCTGTGCCAGCGGCGAATAGCGCTGGCCGTAGCCGGTGCGGCCGTATGCAGGCCATTCGCCGTCGGGCAAGACACTGGTTGCGGTGTTCGACGCTGAAGCCTGTGCCTTCGCGGCGGGCAACACGCCATCGATCTGATGAACGTCCCGGGTCAGTGAGAAAGTCAACGGCAACGCACACGCGACAAGTGCCACGCTGAGTGCCAGGCCGCCTCCGCGACGCCATGAGGCGCGTTCCTCATGGCCAAGGCCGTAGATACCGGTCGGCTCGCGCGGGCCCAACGACCGGACGATCCAGGGGCCCACGAGAAAGGCGCCCAGCAGAAACAGAAAGCCCAGGCGCGCGGCGAGTGGCCACCAGTCAAGTCCTACCTCCCACAGCGCCCATGCAAGCGTCCCCATGAGCAGGGCTGCAAAAATCCAGAGTGCCATGACGGAGCCCCGGATCAAGGACACGCCCGCAGACAACATGAGGATGGCCGCGATCAGGTAATACCAGCTGCCCCCTAGCGCGATGAGCCATGCGCCGGCGGCGCCGAGCGCCAGTCCCAAAGCGGCGATCACGAAGCCCGAGACCGCGGAAACCGGAGCAAAGGAATTGTTTTTCATAGAGTTCCTAACCCGCAACGACAAGGATTGAGATTCATGGCCACTGGTCGATTCGCGAACGGCGCTTTTCGATGTCCTGAATCAATTGCTTCATTTCCGCAATTTCTCGAACCTGGGTGTCGGCTATGCCATCGGCCAGTTTGCGAACTCGGGGATCGGTGATGTGCGCACGCTTGCTGGTCATGATGGCTATCGAATGGTGCGGGATCATCGCTTTCATGTACGAAACGTCGTCGACCGTGGCTTGACTGCGAACCAACCAGAGCGACGCGGCGAAAATCAAACCGCTCACGACTGCAATGCCGACGTTGGCGCCGCGGTTTTGCAGCATATGAAGCATGAAAGCCAACATGACTACGGCCATCGTTGCGCCCATGAGCAACGCCATGTATGCGCGCGTTTCGCTAAAGAAAACGTGATCCAGTTCAAATGTATTCAGGTACATCAGCCCGAACATGACGATCGTCGATACGACGACCATTGCAGCGAAACGTTTATAGGGTGTCATCTTTTATTCCCCGGTAGAAGATTCAGAAAGAAAGCTTTTTGGCGATGAGGAGTTCGCGGGGCTGACGGCACGTCGACCCGAGACCACCAGCGAAGAGGCAACAGCCCGTCGCCGATCAAGGTGGTCTCGCTATCACACGGTTGACATGGCCGTCCGGGTCTGCAAAGCAGGTCATGGACGGGGCGCCGAACCACGTCAGGCAATCTGCCGCACGCGAGGGCGCGCGTTTGTCCCGCCGCTGGCCGAAGGCGGCAGGCTTCGCATAGGCAAGCAGTTCGAGGTGGACACTTGGCGGGCCGCTGGCAACCAGCGCCACCACTTCGACCTCTACATCTTCCAACTCGTCAAGGCCATCCAGCCGCCCCTGCTCGACGCCTCGGTTGACCTGCCGCGTTTGCACCGAGAAACCAAGTCCGCAATAGAAGCCGATACTTTGTTCGACCCGCGAAACGCTGATCGCTGCGTGGTCGATCCCGAGCGTTTCGTCGCTGCCGGCCCGGTGGCGCCATCGATCGGGACACTGGCCGGTAGCGAACTCGATGAGTTCGAGTGGATGACCATCCGGGTCGCGAAATTTGAATGCCGTCGCGCCGCCCGAAGCTCGAGGGAGCCGCTGCGGGCGGCCTCTCGTAATGGGGATCGGCGCCAAGACTTGCAACCGTTGCACGGCCATCGACATGTCGCGGGTCACGATCGCTAGATGCTGAAAGCGCACGTCCGGGCCGGGAACTTGCGCAATGACTTCTTCCGCGTTTTCGACGGCGGACAGTGCGATGCGCTCTTGCCCCAGCGTCAGAATTACATCGGCCGCCAGCGCGTGTTCGCCGTGATGTCTTTCACACGTGAATCCCAATCCCCGAACGTAAAAATCGATCGAGCGTTCCAGCGAGCGAACGTGACGCTCCAATGCGAAGAACCCGGTCGTTTTGCCCCTCGCCAAGGCACTTCGGTTCACGGCCACTGACATCCCCGTTGGTTCACAGCTCCGCTCCCCAAGACGTAGAGCCGTTTCTCATCGGGCGAAAAGCACAGGCCGTTCGGCCCTTCGAAATCATCCGCCACGACGGTGAGCGATCCGTTGCGCAGATCGAAGCGGTACACCGACGGCGGCAACTCTGGCGACTGCTTGGTGGCACATCGCTCACGAGCAGGCTGCCGTGGTCGGCGAACCAGACCGGACCTGCGAGCCAGCGTGCCTGGTCGAACAGCAGCTCGAGTTCGGCATTCGCGAGCACGAACGACCGAAGGCGCGGATCGACGATGTGGTGTTTTTGCACGTCGTTCATGACTAGCGAAGATGGCATGCCTGGCCGACTGGCTCGACGTGCAGACGAATGGTGATCAGGTGGGCCGGCTCGGCGCCGATCGTGCCCGAGCGATGGCCCTTGCGCCCTTGCGCATCAGCACGACAGTGCTGGTCTTCGCCCAGCGAAAGCTCGCCCGGCCCCATCTCGATGCGCGTGCCGTCCATCGCCTCGACCCACCAGCGGCCGGACAGGGGAACGATCCATTGCGGCGCCGGATTTTCATGCCAGTCGCCGACCCAGCCCACCGGCTGCACGGTGAAGACGACCGTCGCCTCGCTGCGCGGCTGCTCGTCGTTCCACTGCGGTGCAGCCTGCCCGACCTGGGCCAGCTGGAACGCCGTGAGCGCGCAGCGCGTCTGATGGCTCGCGCCATCGCCGTCGGTCCACAGGTGCCAGTAGTGCGTCAGTGGTGCATTCATGAGAGGCCTGCCCCCAGCGCCACCAGAAGTAGTCCGCCGGCGAGTCCGAAGTTCTTGGTGAAGTCCCAGAAGTGCTGGCGATCGACACTGTCGCCGTCGGCCCACAAATCGCCGCGGCGCCAGAACGGGTGGTACAGCAAGGCCGTCACGACGCAAAAGGCCGTGAGGACAAGAGCGGCCATTCGCGCATGCCACTGCAGGACGATGCACATGGGCGCCAGCACCTCGATCACCATCGCGCCGACCAGCAAGATGGCGCCACCGGGCAGGAAGGACGAGTCGGCCTGTGCGAGCGCAGCTTTCCAGTGCAGCACCTTGTCCAGCGCGCTGAACGGAAACATCAGTACCAGGCAGATGCGCGCCAGCAGCATGAGCAGGTCTTGGTGGTTTCCAAGGCTCATGCGTGAGTCACTCCGAGACGCTCGCCGATGTGGGCGGCAACGCGCAACGCATTCGCGATGAGGGTCAACGTCGGATTGACCGCGCCTATCGAGACGAAGAAGCTGGCGTCTGTGACGTAGAGGTTGTCGAGCTCATGCGCCTTGCAATTCAGATCCAGCACCGAGGTGGCCGGGTCGGTGCCGAAGCGCGCGGTGCCGGCCTGGTGCGCCGTGCCGCCCAGCGCGATGTCCTTGCCGAAATAGAGCTTGCGCTCCAGCAGCTTGACGTGCGCGCCAGCGCCGTCGAGCAAGCCCTCCAGCTTGGCCCGCAGGCGGTGATGCGCCTCCATGTTGTTGGGCGTGAGGGCGAGCGTGACGCGACCGTCGTTGCCAAGCTGGATGCGGTTTTCCGGTCGCGGCAGATCTTCGCTGGACAACCAGAAGTCCAATGAATGACGCGCCATCGCCTCGAACGGCATGTCCGGCAGCCATTCGAGCCAGGACGGCAACGACTCGCCCCGGATCTGGTCCGCATGCGACTTGGCGCACATCTGGATCAGACCCAGCGGATGGTTCCAGTCGGGTGCGCCGAAGTAATAGTCGCTCACCGCGAGCGTCTTCTGGAATGTGGTGTCGTTCGGCTCGCGCGACAGCGCCATCAGCACCGACTGGTTGTGCCGCATGTAGTTGCGCCCGACCTGACCCGACCCGTTGGCAAGCCCGTTCGGATGCGCGTCGTTGGAGGAACGAAGCAGCAACAGCGCCGTGCTCAGTGCCCCGCAGGCCACCACCACGATATCGCCCGAATAGCGCTCCTGCCGGCCATGGCGAGTGACGCAGGCGGCCATGACTCGACGCCCCGACGCATCGGTCTCCAGGCGGTCGACCATGGCGTTGGTTAACAGCGTGACATTGGGATGCTCTCGCAGCATCGGATCGATGCACACCACCTGCGCGTCGGCTTTTGCGTCGAGTGGACATGGAAAGCCGTCGAAGGCGTCGCAGCGAATGCAGCGGCTGGTGCGCGTCGGCAGGCCGTCACGTTCTTCGAGCAGGATGCCCAGCGGCAGATGGAAAGGCCGTAAACCCTGTGCTACCAGGCTGGCATGCAACGCCTCGATGCGAAGTTCGTGCGAGACCGCGGGATAGGGAAAAGGGGTGCTGGATGGCGGCTCATTCGGATCCTCGCCGCGCTGCCCGTGCACGTGGAAAAGGTGCTCCGCTTCGTCGTACCAGGGCGCGAACTCTTCATAGCGCAGCGGCCAGGCAGGCGACACACCGTCGCCATGCACGAGCTCGCCGAAGTCGCGCTCGCGCAGTCGCAACAACGCCGCGCCATACACCTTCGAATTGCCGCCCACATAGCGATGCAGCCCCGGTTCGAACTTCTGACCCTCGGCGCTGTACCAGGCCTCGCGCGCCTGATAGCGCCCGTGAACGAAGACTTCGCTGGAACTCCAGTTGGCCGTCTCTTTCGGCAGATAGTCGCCGCGTTCGAGGATCAGGATGCGCTTGCCGCTGGGCGCGAGCCGGTGGGCCAGCGAAGCACCACCGGGGCCGCTGCCGACGACGATCAGGTCGTAATGGTCAGCCGCCACTGGCAAACCCAGGGAAGAGCGTCATGCCGCCGTCCACGAACAGCGAGGTGCCCGTCACATAGTCCGACGCGTCGGAAGCCAGCCACACGGCCGCCTGTCCGATGTCCGCCGGTTCACCGATGCGCTTGTAGGGCACCAGCTTCATGAGGTCTGCATAGGCATCGGGGGTCTGCCATGCGGCGGTGTTGATGGGCGTGCGGATCGCGCCGGGCGCGATGGCGTTCACCCGGATGCGCAGGGGTGCAACTTCCTGCGCCAGGCTCTTCATCAACATTTCAACGCCGCCCTTCGATGCCGCGTAGTTGGCATGGCCAGCCCACGGAATCATCTCGTGCACCGAGCTCATGTGGATGATCTTGCCCGCGGCCGTCGAGACCTTTTCATCGACGCCGCGGCGGACGAAT
The DNA here is from genome assembly GCF_035018765.1 of Variovorax sp. RTB1. Taxonomy (NCBI): domain Bacteria; kingdom Pseudomonadati; phylum Pseudomonadota; class Betaproteobacteria; order Burkholderiales; family Comamonadaceae; genus Variovorax; species Variovorax sp. RTB1. Next base: position 8,674 of record NZ_JASJXG010000035.1, on the reverse strand, counting down.
TCGCGTACGGCACTGCGCGCACACAGGAACTGGCCTGTCAGGTTGACGCCGATGACGGTATGCCACTCGTCGAGCGTCATCTGGTGGAACGGTGCGTCGCGCTGCAGGCCAGCATTACAGACCACGACATGCAACGTGCCGAAAACCTTGATCGCCTCCGCGAACATAGTTTCGACCTCCTGCTCATCGCTCACATCGGCCCGGAGTGCAATCGCACGTCGACCGAAGCCCCGGATCTCTGCTGCGACAGCCTCTGCGGCTTCGGGATCCGAGACGTAGTTGACGACCACGTCGGCCCCCGCCCTGCCAAGCGCCAGAGCGACTGCGCGACCGATGCCGGAGTTGGCGCCCGTCACCAACGCAGGCTGTCCCTCCAGCACGATGGGAATGGGTGGACGTGGCAACGGAGGGCTGTCCTCTGGCAAAACACGATCGTTCGGCGCTGGCGCTCCCAGGACGGAACTGGTGTTGGATGATGTGGTCATGGGGCGTTGGGAAGCGAGCAGATGAACAAGACTGCGCTGCTCAGCCACCAAGCCATGACAGGAATGTGGTGGCGGCGCTGCCGGACAGGGCCGCTACGCGAACGGTCCGCGCGCGTGCTGCTCTCAACCGCCCTCGCTTGCTCAGCCGCTCACGAAAGATCTGTATAGCTTGATGCCGGCTCGTCGGAGGTCGATTCATCCCAGAGTCGAAAGCCACCGACAAAGGCCGCCGTGTTGTCGGTGCGCCGCGTGCGGGATGGCAGTTTCTTGAGGCGGTCGGCCTGCCCGCCACCCACCACGACCTCGTCGGGCAACAACGCAGCGCTGAACCCTTCGACGACCGCACACACCTTGCGCCGCCACCTCTTCTTTCCCAAACGCTTGAAGCCTTGTTTACCGAGAAGGTCTTCATAGTCGTGCCTCTTGCTGCGGCGCAGGTGACCGAGTTCCATGGCCACGATGTGCCTGTCGACGATGAGCGCGGAACCGAGCCCCGTGCCCAGTCCCAGGAAAAGCATCTTGCCGCCCTGATAGATGCCCAGGGCCTGCATTGCCGCATCGTTGAGGATGCGAACGGGTCGGCCAAACGCGCCCTCGAAGTCGAAGCCGACCCAGCCCGGCGCCAGGTTTTGCGGTTCGAGGGTTGGGGAGCCCCGGCGCACGACGCCGGGATAGCCGAGCGAGACAACATCGAAGGTCCAGTCGGCGACTATCGCGAGCACACCCTCGATCATTTTCTGCGGTGTGAGAACCGGCCCGGACGCGAACTTGCGAACACGCGTCTCGCCGCTGACAAGGCACTTGACGCGCGAACCGCCGACATCGACTACCAGGATCTTGGGCGCCACTGTCTTGCGGGGTGCGTTCATGGCGCGGGGCTCACGGCAGCGGGACGTTCACCCTTCTTGCCCGATTTTTCGACTTGCTCCGATGACAGCGACAGTAGTCGCGCAGTGTTCACCAGCGCCATGTGGCTGAGGGCCTGCGGGAAATTACCCAGCATGTGCCCGCTGCGCGGGTCGAACTCCTCGGACAACAGGCCGACGTCATTGCACAGCGCGAGAAGCCGCTCGAACAAGGCCTCGGCCTCGGCGTGCCGACCGGTCACGGCCAGGCAGTCGGCCAGCCAGAAACTGCAGGGCAGGAACACGCCTTCGCCCGGCGGCAGGCTGTCGATGCCGGCCGCCGGCGCATAGCGCAACACCAAGCCGTCGATCAACAACTCGCGTTCGATCGCTTCGATCGTGCCGCGCACGCGTGCGTCGTCCGGTGGCAGAAAGCCGACCAGCGGGATCAGCAGCAGGCTGGCATCGAGTTCCGCGCTGCCGTAATGCTGTACGAAGCTGTTGCGCTTCGCATCGAACCCGGCTTCGCAGACCTGCGCGTGGACCTCGTCGCGACTGCGGCGCCATGCTTCTACCGGCCCGTCCAGGCCATAGCGCTCGACCGCCTTGACGCCACGGTCGAAAGCGACCCATGCCATCACCTTGGAATGCGTGAAGTGCCGCCTTGGCCCGCGGACTTCCCAGATGCCCTCGTCGGGCTCGCGCCAATGAGTTTCAAGAAACGCCAGGAGCACGCACTGGATGCGCCAAGCGTGCGGCTGCGGCGTCTGCCCGGCTGCGCGTGCGAGGTGCAGTGTGTCCATCACCTCGCCGTAGACGTCGAGCTGGAACTGGGTCGCAGCCGCGTTGCCGATCCGCACCGGTGCGGCATTGCCATACCCGGGCAACCATGCGAGTTCGATCTCCTCGAGTCGACGCTCGCCGGTCACGCTGTACAGGATCTGCATGTCCGCCGGACTGCCGGCAACGGCACGCAACAGCCACTCCTGCCAGGCCCGCGCCTCCTCGGTGTAGCCTGCCAGCAGCAGCGCATTGAGCGTGAAGGTGGCGTCTCGCAGCCAGCAATAGCGATAGTCCCAGTTGCGCACCCCACCCGGGTGTTCCGGCAGCGAGGTGGTGGGTGCTGCCACGATGCCGCCGGTGGGTTCGTAGATCAGTGCTTTCAAAGTCAGCAGCGAGCGCAGCACCGGTTCTCGCCAGCGTCCCTGGTAGCTGCAGCGCTCGGACCATTCCAGCCAGCGGCTCTGCGTCCGCATCAGCGTCTCGTCGGCGTCGATCGGCTCCTGCTCCGGCGTGTGAGACGGGCGGTAGTTGAGTACGAACGGCACGCGCTCTCCGGCACCGATTTCAAAGTCGGCCGTCGAAGTCATGTGCTCGCCGCGAGTCTGAACCGGCGTATGGAGTTCGAGCGTGTCGGGCCCCGCGGTCGCGAAAAGCGCACCATCGGCGCGATGCACCCAAGGCACGATGGAGCCGTAGTCGAAGCGGATCACGAGCTCTGTGTGCATCCGGACCCGGCCGCTCAGCCCTTCGACGATGCGCAGCACGTCCCACCGCTGGTTCGATAGCGGCATGCAGTCGATCACGCGCACGGTGCCGCTCTCGGTCTCGAAGTCGGTTTCGAGGATGAGAGTGCCGTTCCGATAGCGACGGCTTGTGTTGCTCACTGAGTCCCGCGGTGCGATCAGCCAACGCCCATTCGCGGGACTGCCCAAAAGTGCTGCGAAGCAGGCGCCCGAATCGAAACGTGGCAGACACAGCCAGTCGATCGAGCCATCACGGCCCACCAGCGCGGCGGTGTGGCCATCGCCGATGAGCGCGTAGTCTTCAATGAGCAGCGGCATGAATCAATTCTCCAATGCGGTTCCGGGCCCAAGTCCAATCATCCTCATTTGCATCATGTGTCTCCCAATGGTTGAACCGATAGAGCGCTTCGCGACAACAGGAGTTCAATCGAAATGGGAGAAAGGGCCTGGAATTCGGGAAAAGCAAGCTTTTGCCTGGATGTTCTACTCCCCGGGACGCTCCATGCCTGGGCCGAGTTCACTCGTGTCCAGATACCTTCATTTATTCCGTGCCCAGTGGGCGCCCAGCATTCCGCGCGAACTCATGGCCGGCGCCGTGGCGACCTTCGCACTGATACCGGAAGTCATCGCTTTCTCATTCGCGGCAGGCGTCGACCCGGCCATCGGATTGTTCGCATCGTTCATCATCAGCATCGTGCTCGCCTTCACCGGCGGTCGACCGGAGATGGTGTCTGCCGCAGCGGGCTCGGCGTGCTCATGCGGTTCGTGTCCGGCTCCGTCCGCACCGGCTTCATCAACGCGCTGGCGATCCTCATTTTTTCAGCGCAGATGCCGCATATCGTCGGCGCCAATGGCGCGACCTGGGCCATGGTCGGGCTCGGGCTGGTGGTGATCTACGGATTGCCGCGCATCACGACAGCGGTGCCTTCTCCATTAGTCTGTGTCGTGGTGCCGACACTCGTGGGTCAGTGGATGCATCTGCCGTTGAAGACGGTGGCAGACCTCGGTCTGCTGCCCGATTCATTGCCCGTTTTTGCTTTGCCTTCCGTTCCTTTTGCCATCGAGACGCTTCGACTGATCGCCCTGCCAGCATTTGCCATCGCGATGGTCGAACTGCTCGAATCGATGATGACGGCCAGCGTCGTCGACGCATTGACCGACACCCCCAGTTCCAAGAAGACGGAGTGCAGCGGGCTCGGCATCGTCAATGTGGCGGCCAGCCTCTTCGGCGGCATTGCAGGGTGCGGAATGATCGACCAGACGGCGAGCAATGTGCGCTACGGCGGTCGTGGTCGGCTGTCGACATTGTTCGCTGGTGCGTTCCTCTTGATCCTCATAGTGCTGTTCAAGCATGGGTCGCACAGGTGCCAGTGGCCGCGCTGGTGGCGATCATGGTCATGGTCTCGGCCTCCACGCTGGACTGGGGCTCGGCGCAAGCACGGTCGACGTGTTCGGCCTGAACGAGCAGGGTCGCGCACTCGTGGCGAAGCTGGATGTCGGCATCGAGTAAACAGCGGCATGTCGCCTGCGAGCCATTGCAAATTCACCGCACCGCACCAATGGCGGATCGCACGACACGACCAATGGTCAGTCCCTGAACCAGGATCGAAAACACCACCACGCAATAGGTCAGCGCAAGGATGATCTCGCGTTCGGCGCCGACCGGCAGCGACAGTGCAAGTGCGACCGAGATACCGCCGCGCAGTCCGCCCCATGCGAGCACGCGCGGAGAGCCGTGCGGCAGGCGGAACAAGGTGCCGGCGATGCCGACGGGCAAGCCCACCGTGATCCAGCGGGCCGCCAGTGTCACGACGATGGCCACCACTCCCGCAACGAGAATCGGTGCGGTGAAGGCGATCAGCAGCACCTCGAGACCGATCAGCACGAACAGCACGGCGTTCAGGATTTCGTCGAGCAATTCCCAGAACATGTCGATGTAGCGGCGCGTGTGATCGGACATGGCGAGCGCACGACCACCGTTGCCGATCATGAGTCCGCAGACCACCATCGCCAACGGCCCCGAGACATGGAGATGGCTGGCCAGCGCGTAGCCGCCCATCACCGCAGCCAGCGTGAGCAACACCTCGACCTGGTACTGGTCGATGCTGCGCAGCAAGCGGAATGTCACGTAGCCCAGCACCAGGCCGAAAGCGATGCCGCCACCGGCTTCGCGCAGCAGCAACCCTCCAGCGACCGTCAGCGTCGGCGCGCTGCCGCTGGTCAGCACACCCAGCAGCAGCGCGAAGATCACCACCCCGACGCCATCGTTGAACAGCGACTCACCGGCGATCACAAGCTCCAGGTTCTTCGGCGCACCAGCGGAATTGAGAATGCCCATGACCGCGATCGGATCGGTCGGCGAGATGAGTGCGCCGAAGAGGAGGCAGTACAGAAAGGGCAGCTGGACACCGATGAAGGGGAGCACCAGCCACATGCCCGTGCCGACCACCAGGGTCGAGGCCATCGTTCCGACCAGGGCCAGCACGGCGATCTGCCATCGGTATTGCCGCAGCGCGCGCAGATCGACATGCAATGCGCCCGCGAACAAGAGGAACGACAGCATGCCCTGCATCAGCACATCGGAGAAATCGATCGAGCGCAGAAACGATTCCTCGTACTGGCGCAGCCCGTGATCGAGGCCGAGTGCGTTGAGGCCGAGCAGGACGAGCGAGATACCCAAGGCGATGGCCATCACCCCAATGGTGGTGGGCAACCGGACGAAGCGGTGGTTAAGGTAGGCGAGCAACGCCGTAACGACGAGACAGATGGCGGCAATATCGAGCATGTACGGCAACTGTATAGGCCGAGCGACAGGCGGAGCGCCTCGAGAGTGATGGAGGACACCGCGCCCTTCGCTCCGGTGGTCGATGAAGCGCCGAGTGGGTTGCGCAGTTTGCGGATGCGGGCGTTCAGAGGAACAACTGACGCCATGGCGCAAGCCTCGCGCTCAACCGCCGGCCCCCGCGTGGGACGCAATGCACAGCGCGACTCGGTCGGAGGGCTCAGTCGGGCGTGCGATTGGCCAGGCCCACTGCGATGGCCAACTCGGACAGCTGGTCGGCGTGCTGCGTGGCCAGCCGAGCAAGCTTCTTGCGGCCTGCAGCAAGCAGATGAACTTCAACCTGGCGTCGGTCCACCGCACTCGCCTTGCGCCTGACGAGTCCGGCTTCCTCGCAACGCGAAACCAGGGCGACCACACCGTGCGGCTGCGCCTGCAGCCGCTCGGCAATTTCTCCGATCGACGCCCACTGTCTTCCTGGAAACCCTTGCGTGTGAAGCATCAATTGGTACTGCAGCACCGTGATGCCCTCCTCACGTGCAGCGTCTTCGCTGAACCGCAGGAAGCTGCGCAAGCGAAAGCGGAAATCTGAAAGAGCTTCGAAGCGATGCTTCTCCGCTGCACCTTGGTTGTTTGTCATTGGCTGTGTGCTCGTCGGACAGATGAATGTAGCAGTGGCTTGCGGACTGTTCCCGCAGTGCGAAGGGTTATTACTCACGACGTGACATACATAACCTCATAACATGACATATCTGAACGCAGCCTGACCCGGCGTCATGGCTGCGTTTCTGCTTTCGTGCAGGCTTCCCCTGTCGAATTCCACTTCCCTGAGAGATCTTCCCAATCCATGAAAATCAAGAGCCAGAAGGACTTGCTGTCCGGTCTCATGTTCAGTGGCGTTGGCCTTGCCTTTGCCATTGGTGCGATGAACTACAACATCGGAAGCGGAGCCCGAATGGGGCCTGGCTATTTCCCGCTCGTGCTCGGCATCCTGCTGGCCATCGGTGGCGGGGTGGTCATGGTGGGGGCCCTGTCGGCAGGTCCGGCCGGCGGTGACCCGGTCGGGCGCATCGCCTGGAAACCGCTGACCCTGGTCATCGGCGCCAACCTGGTGTTTGGCCTGCTGCTCGGAGGCCTGCCGACGATGGGCGTTCCGGCGATGGGGTTGATGATCGCGATCTACGCCCTAGTGCTGATCGCAAGCCTTGCCGGCACACGTTTCACGCTCAAGGCGGCCCTCATCCTGGCCACGATCCTGGCGATTGGCAGCTACCTGACCTTCATCATCGGCCTGAGCCTGCAGTTCCAGGTCTGGCCCACGTTCATCACCGGCTGAGGTCTGCGTTCCATGGAACTGATCCACAACCTCGCCATCGGCTTCGAAGCCGCGCTCACCGTTCAAAACCTGATCTATTGCTTCGTGGGCTGCCTGCTCGGAACGCTCATCGGCGTGCTCCCCGGCATCGGCCCGGTCGCGACGATCGCGATGCTGCTGCCGGCCACCTACGCGCTTCCCCCGGTGGCCGCGCTCATCATGCTGGCCGGCATCTACTACGGCTCGCAGTACGGCGGCTCGACCACGGCCATCCTGGTCAACCTGCCCGGCGAATCGTCCTCTGTCGTCACCGTCATCGACGGGCACCAGATGGCCAAACAGGGACGGGGCGGACCGGCGCTCGCGGCCGCGGGGCTCGGGTCGTTCTTCGCCGGCTGCGTCGGCACCTTGGTGCTCGCGGCCTTCGCGCCGCCGCTGACCGAATTGGCATTCAAGTTCGGCCCGGCGGAGTACTTCTCTCTGATGGTGCTGGGATTGATCGGCGCGGTGGTGCTGGCCTCCGGATCGCTGATCAAAGCCATCTGCATGATCATGCTGGGTCTGCTTCTGGGCCTGGTCGGCACCGATGTGAATTCAGGCGTGGCGCGCTTCAGCTTCGACATTCCCGAACTCACCGACGGCATCAGCTTCGTGGCCATCGCCATGGGCATCTTCGGTTACGGCGAGATCATCGCGAATCTGTCACGCAGCGAAGAGGAGGGCCAGGTCTTCACGGCCAAGCTGCACGGCCTGATGCCCACCAAGGAAGATTTCAGGAACATGATGCCTGCCGTGCTTCGAGGCACGGCGCTGGGCTGTTCGCTCGGCATCCTTCCGGGCGGAGGCTCGCTGCTGTCGGCCTTTGCTTCCTACACGCTCGAAAAGAAGATCAAGCTGCGGCAAGGCGAGATTCCGTTCGGCAAGGGCAACATCCGCGGCGTCGCCGGCCCGGAGTCCGCCAACAATGCTGGCGCACAGACGTCCTTCATCCCGCTGCTCACCCTTGGCATTCCAGGCAATCCGGTGATGGCCCTGATGGTCGGTGCCATGACCATCCACAACATCCAGCCGGGTCCGCAGGTCATGACGAGCAACCCCGAGCTGTTCTGGGGCCTGATCGCGTCGATGTGGATCGGCAACCTGATGTTGATCATCCTGAATCTGCCGCTGATCGGCGTGTGGATCAAGTTGTTGTCGATCCCCTACCGCTGGCTCTTCCCGGCCATCGTGCTGTTCTGTGCCATCGGCGTGTACTCGACGAACAACAACACCTTCGATGTCTGGATGGTCGGCTTCTTCGGAGTCGTCGGCTACGCCTTCCTGAAACTGGGTTGCGAGCCTGCGCCGCTGTTGTTGGGCCTGATCCTCGGACCGATGATGGAGGAGAACCTCCGGCGCGCGCTGCTGTTGTCCCGAGGGGACTGGGGGGTGCTGGTCACGCGGCCGATATCGGCGGGGCTGCTGGTTGCTGCTGTGCTGTTGCTCACCGTCGTGTTGTTGCCGGCAGTCAAATCGAAACGCGAAGAAGCGTTTGTAGAGGAGTAACCCGATGCACAGATACCTCTCCCGTCTCTGCATTGCCATTCCCGGCGGGACATTGGTGGTCCTGGCCGCATGCAGTACCCAAGTTCCCTTGAATCCGACCTCGCCGTTTTCGCCTGCACGGATTTCGACGGCATCGCCTGGCCGCGTCGAGCAGGCGGTCGTGGTGCCCTCCCCCCCCG
>NZ_JASJXG010000034.1:0-52842 GCF_035018765.1 Variovorax sp. RTB1 | reverse complement strand
GCCGCCCCCACTGCCGCCGCCACCGCCCCCCGCACGTCCGCATTTGCCGCTACCTGCGCCGGTGACAGTCCGGTCCGCCATGCCGGTCTCGCTGGTTTCCCGGGCGCTTTGTTACGTTTTTTCGGGTTTTCGTCGGCGCTCTTGGTCTGCGGATTGCTGTCTGTGTCTTCACTGGCAGGCGCCCAAACCGCGCCGCAGCTCGATGTAGCGCCGGTTCGCTTCGGGATTCTGCCTCTGGGCGGCGCCTTCGAATCCCGCAACGACTGGGAGCCGGTGCTCGCCGAACTGAGCCGCGCCATCGGCCGCCCCGTCACTGTGTTGTCGGTGACGTCGTACGAAGCGCTCGAACAGGCCATCCAGCGCAACCAGGTCGACATGGCGTTTCTCTCCGGAAAGATGGCGCTCGACGCGGTGACGCAGCGCCGCATGAAAGTGATTGCACAGGTCACGCGGCACGACGGCATGCCCGGTTATCGATCGCTGTTGCTGGCGCGCAAGACCGGCCCCAGGACCTCGCTCAAGGACCTGCTCGATTCGCCCGAACAGTGGCGTCTTGCGCGCGGGGAAAGCCGTTCGGTTTCGGGCTTCATCGTGCCGCAGCTGCAGTTTTTCTTGCCGCACAACATCGCCATGGAAACGCGTTTTGCGAGTGAACTGGTCGGCACGCACCAGGTGACGGCGCTGGCCGTCGCCAACGGCGAGGCCGATGTGGCGACCAACAACACGGCCGACTTCGAGCGCTTCAAGCTGCAGTTTCCGACCGAGGCGGAGCGGCTGCAGGTGATCTGGGAATCGGATTTGATTCCGCATGCGCAGATCGTCGTGCGCCGCGACTATCCGCCTGCATTCCAGGCGAAGGTGCAAGCCTTTCTGGTCGCCTTTGGCCGCGGCAAAGGGTCGCGCAGCGACGCGGAGCGCGCCATGCTCAAGTCGCTGCACGACCTGGCTGGTTTTCTGGCGGCAGACAACGCCTCGCTCATGCCGGTCGCCAAGCTGGCCTATCAACTGGCCCGGCAAAGCGCGATGAGCGCGCAATGGGTCAACGAAGATGCGCGTCAGGCACGCCTGCAGCGCATCGAAGCCACGTACGCCGAGCAGGTCGCCGCGCTGCGCGAAGGCGCACCTTGAGCGTGAAGGCGCTGCGGTCGTCGTTTGGCCCCAACTGCTACTGGTGCAGCCTGCCGATGGACTTCGACGAGCCCTACGGACGGCCCGAGTCGGCCACCATCGAGCACCTCAACGATGCCACTCTGGGCGGCGTGCGCAAGCAAAGCCATCGGCGTCTGGCGCATGCTGTCTGCAACCAGATGCGCAATGAGTTCAAGCTGCAGGCAGAACGTCAATTCAAGCAGTGGATCGAGGCGCGGCGGAACTGAACTGCCAACGGGCACACGGGCGAACAGGCGGCGAGCGCACGCGGCGGCGGCTGACAAAGCGCTGGCCGGGGCGGTGTAACCATCTGCTTCGTTCAATCAATATCCGGAGAACCCAATGAAGAAGATTCTGTTCGCGCTTGTTGCATCCGTCGCCGTCCTCAGTGCCAACGCCCAGGTCGGCAAGGCCGCCTCCGAAGCCACCGACTCGGTCCAGCACAAGATCGACGAGAAGCGCGCCGACAGCGCGGCCAAGAAGAGCGGCCCGGTCGGCAAGGCGGTCAACAACGTCAAGTCCGGCTATCACAAGAATCGCGCGAAGCGTTCCGCCAACAAGGCCAAGCAGTCGTTGAAGAACGCGGGCTGATGCCAACAGCGGTCGGATCACCCGGCCGCCGTAACCGCTACCGAGTCTGCAGATCGAGTGCAACTCGATCGATGCGGCGGGCGATGCTCACATCGATTCGTCGACTTCCTTAGTTCGTCGAACATCCCGCGGCGCAGGCACCGGTCGAGGTGAACTCCATCGCGATGCCGGACAACGGCACATACACCGGCACCTTTACCGCCTTGATAAATGCTTCGGTCTTGCTGCCGGGGCGCACCTTGCCGCCCACGGTGCCGACCTCGTTCGCGTGCGATGCAATGACCGATGCCGGCTTTACCAGCTCATTCATCACGAAGGCTGCTTCGGCCGGGCCGGTGGTGAAGCCGTCGCCCATGTTCATGACGGCCAGCTTCGCCTTGTAGAGATCGCGCACCACGCGCTCCTGGTCGGCGGTGACACCGGTGTCGCCGGACAGGTACGCGACGAGCCCGTTGCTGAACCACAGCACGTAGCCGGTCGCCAATCCCACGTCGCCGGCAATGCCCGCGTCTTTCATCGACTTGCCGAGCTCGCCGCCGATGTACTCCGGGTCGACGCCGTTGCTGTGCATCGCAGTCACCGTCGCGATGCGCACGCCGCCCACTGTCACGCTGCCGCCGAAACGCGCGAGCATCGAGTTGGCAGGGTCGCCGCCGAGCGCCTTGAGCTTGGCCGCGAAGAACGGCGGCATCTCGCTGCCGGTGACGATCTTCGACTTCTTGGCGAGCGCGATGTTGACCGCGTTGGAGTTGGGCACGTCCGACACCGACATGTCGGGGCTGGCACACGTGCCTGCGTTGGGCGCCTTGTTGTGCGCGTTGCCCAGGTGGTCGCCGTGCATGTGGCTCACAAGCAGGATGTCGATCTTGCCGAGCCGTGGATCGTTGGCGCCCGCCACCGTGCGACCCGGGTCGTAGAGGATGCGCGTGCCGTTCGGGTCTTCGAAAATCAGCGCGCGGTCTTGCGCACAGAACTCGCCGTCGATGCCGCCGAGCGGCGTCACCTTGACGTTCTGCGCGAACGCGGGCGTGGCCAGCAGGGCCGACAACGCGGCAGCGGCCGCCATGAACTTGATCGATCGATTCATTGAATTTCCGGCGATTTTGAAGAAGAAGGGGAAGGGAAAAGACACAGCGAAAAAACGAGTATCGCGGCATCGGGCGGTGCCACGCATGAGTCGGTGCAGTGACCTTGAACTTGACTTCGACTCCTGAAGCCCAGCGCTGTCGGATGGATGCCGGGCATCCATTAGGAGGTCGCTATTTGCGTCGGCGTGTACCTGGATGAGCAGGACGCGATCGGTGCCGTTGCGCCGCATGCAGGAGCGGGCACGCCGCTCGCGAAGAGTCACGGGAATAATCGGCCAGAAGTCGCCGTTTGGGTCGCAAGGAGAACCATGCTGAAAGTCTACGGATTCGGACGCGTCAACTCGGCCGCCCGCGGCCACACCCGTGACCTGCGGGTTCTGTGGGCACTCGAAGAAATGCAGATGCCCTTCGAGCTCATCGGCATGGATCATCCGGCGCATGAACTCAACACCGATGCCTACCGCAAACTGAATCCGTTCGAGCAGCTTCCGGCGATCGATGACGACGGGGTCGTGCTGACCGAATCGGCGGCGATTCTGATCTACCTTGCGAAGAAGGCGGACAAGTTGATTCCAAGTGATTCCGCGGGCGAGGCGCAGGTCATCCGCTGGTGCTTGGCAGCAATGAACTCGATCGAGCTACCGCTGATGAGCGTCTTCTACATCGACTGGACTGCCGACGGCGGCGCAGGCGCGGCCAAGCCCAGGCAGTTCATGGCGGGCTGGGCTCAACGCTTGTTCACCGGACTGGAGCGCTGGCTGAAGGGCCGTGAGTTCGTGGCCACCGACAATTTCACGGTGGCCGACATCCTCATGTCGCATGTGCTCTCGGAGGTCAGAGATGAACGGCTGCTGGAGCCATTCGAGAACATCCGAAGCTATCGCGACCGTTGCGTGTCTCGGGCCGCATGGCGGCGAACGATGGAGAAGTATCTGGCTCGGGTGGAAGCGGGCTGAATGGCAGCTCGGCCGTCGAAGCCGATGGCAATTCTTCGCGTCTTCGCGGGAGCTGGTCTCAAGGTCTGCTTTTGAGACGACGCTATGTCGGGTGAGGCTCCGAATGTTCCGGCGATCCTGCGGCGGGATTCGGGCCAGGAGCCGACCTTTCATTGCACACTTCCGTCGAGGCTTTAATGAGTGAAATGCACGATACAGAAAATGCGTTGGCGCGAGCGGTCAAGGCGATCTACGACGCGTCTGATTTGAATCGCGAGATCCAGCCTTTGCTTGGACCACTGCTTGACGAACTGCTAAGCACGACGAGCGCGACTTCCGTCAGGGATGTGCTTCCGGAGTTTCATGACTGGACGATCCCAACGCGCGTCCAACTTGCTATGCATGTACGAATCCTTAGTCTCGACGGCGCAAGGCCTTCTGACGAAGCACAGCTGGCCCAGTTTCTTGAACTGTTTTACGAAGATATGCCAGAGTGGGCAGCGGCCTTTCGAGCACACTCTCAAGTCGCCTAACGGCCAGAAGCGGTCCTTCCGTGCGCCTGCCGGGATCAAGATCGAATCATGACTTTCACTCCGCAGCCGCACCTTGAGCGACGCCTTGCTGGCATGGTGGCCTCGTCGAATGAGCTGATGGCCGCGCTCGATGCAGCGCGTCTCCTGGGGCTGCAGTCGTGGTGCATCGGCGCAGGCGCTGTCCGCTCATTGGTTTGGGATGCTCTGCACGGCTTTGAGCGCCGTACGGCTGTGGAAGACATGGACCTTGTCTACTTCGACGCGGACGCTGAGCCGGAGAACGATGTCGAGTTGGAGAAGCGGCTTCGCTCCGTATTGCCAGAAGTGCGCTGGGAGGTGACGAATCAGGCTGGCGTGCACCGATGGTTCGCCCGTGACTTAGGACAAGCAGTGCCGCCGATCAAGTCACTCGCAGATGGCATTGCGACGTGGCCGGAGTTTGCAACTTGCGTTGGCGTGTTTTTGAACTGGGATGAGTCGCTGGGCGTCGTCGCCCCGCATGGACTCGATGATCTTTTCAATCTGCGCGTCCGTCACAACCCGCTCAGAGCGAGCGTTGAGATCTATAGGCAGCGCATAGAAGCCAAGCGCTTTGCCGAGCGCTGGCCTTTGCTTTCGATCAGCATGGGCTAAGGGCAGAATGCGGGCCAGAAGCTGCCGTTTGTCTTCCCCTTGCCGATCTGCCATCCACCATGTTGATCACAGCGTTTGTTGTGCGTGTTCCCTCTGCTGAATGCGTGGTTGCAGAACTCCGCAACCGCTTTGACTCGACGGCACAGCTTGGGGTCCCGGCGCATGTCAGCATTCTGGTTCCGTTCATGTCACCTGACCGAGTGACTGCAGCTGTGCTTGCACGCGCACAGGAGGCGTTGAACGAAATTCCATCGTTCGCGTTCTCGCTGCGTCGGGTAGGCCGCTTCCCGACCACAACCTACCTTGAGCCCGATCCACCCGAGCGCTTTGTTGCGATGACGGCGACGTTGGTTCGGGCGTTTCCGGCATTTCCTCCGTATGAAGGCGAGCATGCCGAAGTCATTCCGCATTTGACGGTCGCGCACGGGGACGCATTCAGCGCAGGCTTGGCGGCCGTCGAACTTCAAGAAAAAGTCCGCCGATCAGGCGCTATCGAGACAATGTGCACGTCCGTGACGCTTTTGGAAAACAGCACGGGACGGTGGCAGGCTATGCATGATTTCTATTTGCCGAAGTCGATAGGCGTGCCTTCCTAAAAGTCCGGCTAATTTCGGCCAGAAGCAGACGTTCCACGCGACGGCATAGTGGTGCTTGAAGAATATTTTTCCCTACAGCTGAGTTTTGCTGAGCGCAACGCGACGGTTGCGGATTTGTCTTTGGGCGCGTCGATCGCGCACTGCACAAACCTGCGGCGGCGTTTGAATCTTTGGGGACCTGCAGGCGCGAACCGCTGGAACGAATTCGTTGCTCGGATCGGCAACTCGAACAATGAAAGGCGCGATGCGCTTTCCTTGTGCACGCAGTGGTACGAGGATCGTCCCCGCCTTGCGACGGGACGGTCGTTCGGCTGCTTCTCCTTCGATCCGCCCGACGCCAGCGGCGTACTCCGCATTCACTTCGTCCCTCCAGAGACCACGAGCACAAGCCCGCTGGCTTCCGCGAACACCGGTGCCAGAGTGCAGGAGCTGTGCGAACTGTTCTCCCATGCTCGTCGCGAGGAGCCCGGCGTCTTGTCGGTTCGCGGCGTCTCCTGGCTCTACAACCTCGAGGCGTATCGGAGGCTCTTCCCGCGCAGCTACGCGAAGTCAATTCAAGCCATCGACGTGCCGCTGCATCTGAACGGCAGTTCAACCTGGGGACAGGTTTTGAACTGGCGTCAGGGTGTGAAGCCGGAAATGCGTGACGCGCTCCTGGCCCGCATGACCACTATGAGACCAGAAGCACCTTGGAAGGCCTTTCCGCTGCAGGCGCTGACCGCCAGTGGTGACGTCGCTGACTTCTATGAGCGCTTTACCTGACTTGGACGTGAGGCTGAGCCCTTCCACGTGAGTGGCGGAATTCGGGCCAGAAGCGGTCGTTCGCCGTCACCGCTTGTCTTGCCCCACGCGGCAAGTGAAAAGCGCTCTTACGTCACGCTTGTCCGGAGAAAGCGAAGATTCACCGCGCTACCATTCCCGATTGATTTTCAGGGAGAAAAAAATATGAAATGGATCTTGACTGCGTTCGTGTCAGTTACTTTTGCGGTGCTGTCGTTCAATGCTTTCATTGCGAACGACCTGAGCAAAGGTAGGAGCGAAAACGCGTTCATCGGAATGATGACGGGCGTATACGGATGGTTGCTCTCGTCTATTGGATCGATGCCATCTGGAATTGTGTTCGCCTTGTGCGCGATCGGTATCTTGCTGTTGGCCGTGCTGGATGGCCGTGGTGCCAAGAAGTCGGATTTCTAAAGTGCAGAGCGGCCGCCAGATCCGCAACCGGGCCAACAGCAGTCAGTCGGCGATGCGCCAGAATTTGACCCGAAGCGGACATTCAGGAACACGGAATTCATGGTTCAACAACTGTTTAAGTCTGCGACGTGACAAATCCCGCCAGGCTGACCCCTCCTCACAGCGTCATACCCAGCATCTACTCCGCCGAGGAGTCTGCGCGCCGCATTTCTGCCCTTTGCATGCCGTATGCATCGGATTCGATGTCGTTCCGTTGGCTTGTGGGCAGCGCAACAGAAAAAGGAGTTCGTCTTTCTTGGCGAGTTCGAGGCTCCAAGCCAAGCGCGACTCGCTTCATCGGCACATTCGACTGTGTGGATAGCAAGGTCGTGCTAGATGGAAAGTTCAGTGAGTCACCGTTCGAGCGGCTTTTCCTCGTGGTTTGGTTCGGAGCGCTCTTTGGTGTACTGGCCTTGTGCTTGTATGCGGGCCTGGTGCACGGAAACAGCAATGCACTGGGAGGTGCGGCGTTCGCGACCTGCCTCATAGCTACATTGTTGTGGATTAGCAAAAAAACAGGCCCAGGACACAACGGCGATATGGAGTGGGTGACGTCAGTTTTGCGAGAGGCGCTGTCTACTTGAAGATATGCGTGAGCGTTCGTCGCCTATGGCACAGTTCGGCCGCAACCAGACATTGAATAACGAGCCCGCAATCACAATGAACGTTGACCAACATCTTCGCGCCTACCTTGAAAGCGGGCAAGAAGCTGCCCAGCTGGATCAGGTGTTGAGTAGCCCGACTGAGCGGCATCAGATTTACAGGGCGATAGCGAGGCAGCCGCCTCGTCCCTATCGCCTATTGCTTCTTCGCTTGTTGGACAGGGAGATTGCGTTCAGGAATGCCCTTTGGGATAGAAGCGCCGAGTTCGACGAGGAGAGCGCTGAAGGAATTTTCCATTGTGCGTATTTACTAAGCCTCTGTGGCGAGCCGGCGGATACGAAGGCACTCTGGAAAGCGCAGTACCTAAATCAAGATGTCGGCGAGTTGGAGGTGGAATACTTCATTGGCGCCGGCGTGCCAGAGACGCTGGCATTCTTGACCCACGAAAATGATGAAACATCGCAAGAGATTGCTGGGTTCATACGCGATTCACTCAAGCAGCCGATAGAGACACAATGGCTGGCGAGTTGGCGAGCGTCTCGTCATGCTTGGTTTGACAGTTAACAGTCGCATTCAAACGACCGGTTCGGAGTTGTCCGAACTTCCGCTTTTGGCGGCGGATTCAACGGGTCGATGCAACGGATTCGCTGAACATCTCAGCGGGCGTCTGGAAGCCGAGCGTCTTGCGCGGCCTCTCATTCAATTGTCGCGCGATCGCGTTGAGCTGAGCCTGTGAGTAGCCCGCCTGCCGCCACCCCATGCGCACTGAACCATAAGCCCGCACACCCAATCGACGAAGGCCTTCTAGGCCCTTCGACTTAGACCCAACGCCTCCGTCTAGGCCGTTAGATGGATTTGCCGTTCACCCTCCGCGCCGGAAACTAGATGTTTCTTTCTGGCACCCGTGCCATTGACGGAGCGCGGATGAGTTGGCGAACAAAAGTGGTTTGGAGCGAGGGGATGCTGCTGCAGCCTCAGCACCTGCAGCAAAGCGAGCGCCACGCCGACCATGCGCGGCATGTGCTCCTGCGCACCACGACCCCTCATGCATGGGGCTTCGCTGAAATTGAAATCGACCAGGCGGCGCTCACCCTCGGCAAGCTCGCGCTGGTACGTGCCGTCGGCGTGTTCGGCGACGGCACCGTGTTCGACATGCCGGCTGTCGATCCATTGCCCGATCCCATCGACATCCCGCCGACGATGCGCGACGAGGCCGTCGTGCTCGCCTTGCCACTGCGCCGCGCTGGTGCCCGAGAAGCCGATGCCGAGGGCTACGACGACCTCGTGCGGCATCGCGTGCTGGAGTCCGAAGTGCCCGACTCCAACACCGCCGGCGAGCGTACCGCCATGCTGCAACTCGGTCAGCTCCACACGCGCCTGATGCGCGCCGGTGAGACGACCGATGCGTGGACCACCGTCAACGTCGCCCGGGTGGTCGAGCGGCGTGTCGACAACCAGGTTCAGCTCGATCGCAACCTGCTGCCGCCGCTGCTCGATGTGGCTGGCCACGCGGTGATCCGCTCGTGGCTCGACGAATTGCTCGGCCTGTTGCGCCAACGCGGCGAGGCTCTCGCTGGCCGCATGACGCAAGGCGGCACTGGCGGCGTGTCCGAGATCGCCGACTTCATGCTGCTGCAAACAGTGAACCGCAACGAGGCGGTGTTCGCGCATCTGGCAAAGAGCGCGATGCTGCATCCGCAGCGCTTCTTCGAGCATGCACTGGCGCTGGCCGGTGACCTCGCGACGTTCCGCGATTCGCGTCGGGTCGCGCGCTTCGGGCCCTACATCCACGACGACCTCGCACTCACATTTCGCCCGGTCATGGACGACCTGCGGCGCAGCCTGTCGATGGTGCTTGAACAGTCGGCCATTCGCATCGAGCTGCACGACCGCAAGCATGGCGTGCGCGTCGCCGTCATTCCCGATGTGGAGCTGCAGCGCAATGCGACCTTCGTGCTCGCGGTCAACGCGCAGATGCCGAGCGAGGCCTTGCGCGCGCGCTTTCCGACGCAGGTCAAGATCGGTCCGGTCGAGCGCATTCGCGATCTGGTCAACCTTGCGCTGCCCGGCGTCACGCTCATGCCGATGCCGGTCGCGCCGCGGCAGATTCCGTTTCACTCGGGTGCCAACTACTTCGAGCTCGAAACGCGCAACAGCGACCTGTGGCGCCAGCTCGAAGCATCGGGCGGCGTGGCGATGCACATCGCCGGCGACTTCCCCGGCCTGGATCTGGCGTTCTGGGCGATCAGGTCCTGACGCGCCCATGGGAAAAGCACCATGACAACCCCGGACCCTTTCGCTGCTTTCGAATCCGAACGTACGGTCATCAAGCCGAAGCCGCGCGCTGCTGGCGGCGCATCGCCGGCAAGCGGCAACGCCCCGTATGCAGCATCGGCAGAAGCGTTGCCAGCCGATGTCGGCGAGCTTGGCCTGCTCAATCCACTGGTGTCGGCCGCCGGCAAGTTGCTGGTGCTGATAGGCAAACTTCGCAACCTCGTGCAGCCGCCCAACGTGCCGGCGTTGCGCGCGTCCACAGCCGATGCGGTTAACCAGTTCGACGCTGCCGCGCGTCGCTCGGGCGCCTCGAACGAGTCGGTGCTGGCGGCTCGCTACATCCTTTGTACTGCGCTCGACGAAGCCGTCGCCAACACGCCGTGGGGCGTGCAGGCGGGCTGGAGCAAGCAGAGTCTGCTGGTCCAGTTCCACAACGAATCGTGGGGCGGTGAAAAGGTTTTTCAGCTGCTCGCAAAGCTGGCGCAAGACGTGCCGACGCACCGCAATTTGCTGGAGCTGATGTACAGCGTGCTGGCGCTCGGATTCGAAGGCCGCTACCGCGTGATCGACAACGGTCGCGCGCAACTCGACACCGTGCGGCAGCGCCTCGCCGATCTCATCGCCAAAGACCGGCCACCGCTGGAAGCCGAACTCTCGCCGCACTGGCGCGGCCAGGCAGCCGGCACCGCACGGCTGCGTGAATCGCTGCCGTTGTGGGTCTTCTCGGTCGGCTTCCTGTTGCTGCTCGCACTCGCCTGGTTCGGCCTGCGGCTCACCCTCAACAACCGCTCCGACACGACCTATGCAGCGATCTCCGGCCTGCGCGTGCCCAACGTGCAGATCGCGCCGCCGGCCATCATGGCGAAGTCGCCGCGGCTCGCGAAATTCCTGGAGCCTGAAGTCAAGCAAGGGCTCGTCACCGTCACCGACGAAGCCGATCGCAGCACAGTGCGCCTGCGCGGCGACAGCTTCTTCGGCTCCGGCAGTGCCGAGCCGATGCCGCAATCGCTGCCGGTGCTCAAGCGCATCGGCCAGGCGCTGGCCGAGGTCAAGGGCGAGGTGCTCATCACCGGCCATTCCGACAACCAGCCGATCCGCTCGATGCGCTATCCATCGAACTGGCATCTGTCGGCTGCGCGTGCCGATGCGGTCAAGGCCTCGCTGGTCGGTTTGGTAGAACCCGGTCGCATGCGGTCCGATGGAAAAGCCGATGCCGAGCCGGTCGCGCTCAACGACTCACCGGCCAATCGCGCGCGCAATCGCCGCGTCGACATCGTGCTGTTGTCCGAGCCGGAGCGCACAGCGGCCACGCTGAACGCAACGCCGGAGGTCAAGCGATGAAAAAGCTCCTCGGCTGGCTCTTCAGCCCGCTGCTCTTCATGCTGCTGGCGCTGCTGGTCGTCTCGCTGTTGATCTGGTGGGTCGGCCCGCTCATCAAGATCGGTTCGCTGGCGCCGCTTGAATCCGAAACCTCGCGCTGGGTGCTGATCGGCGTCATCGTGCTCATCGCGGTACTGCGCGCGACCTGGAAGCGCTGGCGCACGCGCAAGGCCAGCCAGAACCTCACGGAAGGTCTGATGCGCGCGCCGGCCGCCAAGACGGGCCCAGTGGATGAAGGCGAGCAGAAGGTGCTCGACACGCGCTTCACCGAAGCGGTCGCGACGCTCAAGCAGATGCGCCTGCATGCGGCCGGCCGCAAGCCCGGCTGGCGCGACTGGTTGTCGCTGTCGGGCGGCAGCTATCTGTACGACTTGCCGTGGTACGTCTTCATCGGCGCACCGGGTGCGGGCAAGACAACGGCGCTGGTCAACTCGGGCCTGTCGTTTCCGCTGGCCGACAAGTTCGGCCCCGGCGCCATTCGCGGTGTCGGTGGCACGCGCAACTGCGACTGGTGGTTCACCGACGAAGCGGTGCTCATCGACACCGCCGGCCGCTACACCACCCAAGACAGCCACCAAGCCGAAGACAAGAACGCGTGGGAAGGCTTCCTCGGCTTGCTGAAGAAGGTTCGGCCACGCCGGCCGCTCAACGGCGTGTTCCTGACAGTGAGCGTCGCCGACCTCCTGAGCCAGGGCGCCGAGGCGCGCAGCTCGCTGGCCTCGTCGATCCGCGCGCGACTGCTCGAGCTCGATGCCAAGCTCACCACGCGCTTGCCCGTCTACGTGCTGGTCACCAAGAGCGACTTGCTCTACGGCTTCACCGAATACTTCGCCGATCTCGGCAAGGAACAACGCGCGCAAGTCTTCGGCTTCACGCTGCCGGCCGCAGAGGTGGTGCAGGTCGACGAGAAGGGCCTGTCGGCCGCGTTCGGTCGGGAGTTCGGCTTGCTCCACGACCGCATCAACGACGGCCTCGTCAACCGCATGCAGCATGAGACGGACGTGACACGGCGCGCGGCTGTCTTCGGCTTCCCGGCGCAGCTGGGTTCGGTCGGGCCGCTGCTGTCGGACCTGCTCGACCAGGTGTTCACCGGCTCGCGCTTCACGCAGCCGCCATGGGTGCGCGGCGTGTACTTCACCAGCGGCACGCAAGAGGGCAGCCCGATCGATCGCGTGATGGGCAGCCTGGCGCGCAGCTTCGGGCTGGAACGGGCGATGCTCGCTCCGCAAAAGAGCAGCGGCCGCAGCTACTTCCTGACCTCGCTGTTGCGCGACGTGGTGTTCCCCGAGCAGCGGCTCGCGGGCGCCGACGTCAAGCTGGAGCGACGTCGTCACGGACTGCGCCTTGCGGCCCTGTCGCTCATGACGCTGGTCACGCTCGGCCTGCTCGCCGCATGGGGCTACAGCACATGGCAAAACCTCGACTACCTGAAGGCGGTCGAAGCGAAAGTGGAGCCCGCCAAGCAGACGCTGGCGGCACTGCCGGCGCGCGTGCAGAACCTGGTCGAAGTGGCGCCGGTGCTGCAAGGCCTGCGCGATATCTGGAAGGCGCCCGAAAACCGGCAGGGCAACGAGCCGCTCTCGATGACGCTGGGCCTCTACCAGGGCGACAAGCTCGACTCAGCTGCGATGCTGGCGCACCAGCGCGCACTCAACGAAGCCTTCTTGCCGCAGCTCGCCAAGCGACTCGAAGACCAGCTTCGCACCGCGCAAAAGGACAACCTGGAATTCAGCTACGAGGCGCTGAAGAGTTACCTCATGCTGCACCAGCCCGAGCACTTCGATGCCGACGCGCTCAAGGCCTGGATCACGCTCGACTGGGCGCGCAACATGGACCGCGGCATCCCGGAAGACCAGCGCAAGCTTCTCGAAGACCAGCTCGACGTGCTGATCGCGCAGGGCCCGCCGCGCTCGCCGTTGAAGATGGACGAGAACCTGGTGCGCAGCGTGCGTGGCGTGCTCGCCAGCTACCCGCTGGAGCAGCGCGTGTTCAGCCGGCTCAAGCGGCAGCGTCTGGGCAAGGACGTGCCGGCCTTCAGCGTGGCGGCAGCGGCCGGCCCTTCCGGCCCGCTGGTGTTCGAGCGCATCAGCGGCAAGCCGCTGACCGATGGCGTGCCGGGCATGTTCACCTACGACGGCTATCACAAGCGGTTTCAGGCCGAGGTGACCGTGCTCACCGGCCTGCTCGCGCAGGAAGATCCGTGGGTACTGGGGCAAGACCGCACCGCGACCGATCGACTGAAAGACGCGTCGCAACTCGGTGCGATGACCGACCGCGTGCGCCGCCTTTACCTCGAGGAGTACGTGAAGGTGTGGGAGGCGATGCTCGCCGACATTCGGTTGGTGCGCGGCGCAGGGCTCGAGAAGAACATCGAGACCGCGCGCATCTTGTCGGGCGCGAGTTCACCGCTCGCCAACTTCCTGCGTGCGGTAGTCAAAGAGACGACGCTGATTCCGGCCGAAGGCGCAAAGGACGTGGTGAGCAAGGCGACCGAGACCGTTCGCAACACGCGCAAGGGCCTCGAAGACCTGTTCGGCGGCGACTCCAACAAGCCAGTCGTGACCGGCAAGCGCATAGAGAGCATCGTGGACGATCGCTTCGAGCCGCTGCGCCGCATGGTCACTGCCGGCACGCCCGGTGGGCCGGCCCCGCTCGACGATGCACTCAAGCTCTTCAACGAGGTCTACGTCTATTTGACAGCCGTCGATTCCGCGGTGAAGAGCCGCTCGTCACCGCCGCCCGGCGACGTGGCCGCCAAGCTCAAGGGCGATGCGGGCCGGCTGCCGGAGCCGGTGCGCAGCATGGTCGAGAACCTGAGCCAATCGGGCGCGACGCAAGCGCAAAGCGCGGAGCGCAGCAACCTGAGCCAGGACCTGCGGCCGGTAACCGACTTCTGCACACGCGCGATCGCCGGCCGCTATCCGCTGGTCGCCACCAGCAACCGCGATGTGCTGCCCGAAGACTTCGGACAGATGTTCGGACCCGGTGGCTTGATGGACGACTTCTTCCAAAAGAAGCTGGCCGCACTGGTCGACACCAGCACCAAGCCGTGGCGCTACAAACCGGTGGCAGAGAAGGCGGCAGTCACCACCGCATCGCTCGCGCAGTTCGAGCGCGCTGCGCGCATCAAGGACATCTTCTTTCGGGGTGGCGGCCGCGGGCCGGCATTGCGGCTGGACTTCAGGCCGGTGGAGATGGACGAGAACATCACGCAGTTCATCCTCGATGTCGATGGGCAGCTGGTGAAGTACGCGCATGGCCCGGTCGTGCCGATGGCGGTGCAATGGCCGGGACCCAAGGGCAGCAACCAGGTGCGGGTGCAGATCAGCCCGCCTTCGGCCATCGGAAATTCGGGTCTGTCGACGGACGGACCGTGGGCGCTGTTTCGCACGCTCGACAAGGCGCAGCTCGAACAGGGCGACCTGCCGGAGCGCTTCTTCATCACCTTCAACATCGAGAACCGTCGCACCCGTTTCGAGGTGACGACCAACAGCGTGCAGCATCCGATCCGCCTGCGCGAACTGCGCGAGTTCTCTTGCCCGGAGGGGCTGTGAGCGAGACGCGAACCTTCCTCGCATCGGACGAGTTGCCGGGCTGGTTCGGCAAGCTTCCGGGCATGGGCGACTTCGCGCATCGCCGCATGCCGGAGCCGATGCGGGAGCGCCTCGACCACTGGCTGCAACGCGGCCTCTTGCGGCTGCGTGATGCGCACGACGACTGGACCGAGCGCTATCTCGCAGGTCCGCTGTGGTTCTTCGCTTTGGGCAGCGGATTGGGCGGCACCAACGCGTGGCTCGGCGTGCTGATGCCATCGGTCGATGGCGTCGGTCGCTACTTTCCTTTCATCATGGCGGCCGAATGCGAGGTGCCGCTGAACGAGTTCACGCCGGCGCAGTCGGGTGCCGTGTGGCGCTGGTGGCGCACTTGCGCACAGGCGGCACTCGAGGGGCTGGCGAACGACCTCGATGCAGGACGCTTCGACAACGCCTTGCTGCGCGTCTTCGATGTCGCCGACGGCCGCGCCGTGGAAGAGGTGGCCGATGCCGACCGAGGCGCGGCGATGGCCTGGCCGGCCGACGGCCAGTCGCTGTGGCTGACCGATCCTGTCGCCGAACCAGGTCTTCGCATGACGGCCATGGGCCTGCCGACCGACGCGCGCTTCGATGCGCTCTTCGGCTTTGTCAGCGACGAATGGGTGCAGCGGGTGAAGCGAGTGGAGGCAGAGCCATGAGCAATGCCGACGCCCCGAAGAACGACGACGGCGCAACGGTCATCTCCACGGGCGGCGTGGGCAGCACGGGCATGGCCCTGGTCAGCGGCAACCCGACACGCCTGCCGACCTCCGGCTCGCAAGCCGGCGCCGAAGCCGGCGTGTTGCCGGCCGGCAGCAAGGTCGGTGAGTTCGAGATCACCGCACTGGTCGGGCAGGGCGGCTTCGGCGCGGTGTACGAAGCGTGGGATCACACGCTGGAGCGCGTCGTCGCCATCAAGGAATATCTGCCGGTGTCGCTGTCGACGCGGCAATACGACGGCACGGTGGTGGCGTTGTCCGAGCGGCACCGCGAGACCTTCGACCTCGGCATGCGCAGCTTCATCAACGAGGCGCGGCTGCTGGCGCAGTTCGATCATCCCTCGCTGCTGAAGGTCTACCGCTTCTGGCAGGAGCGCGGCACGACCTACATGGTGATGCCGTTCTATCGCGGCGACACATTGCGCCAGGCGTTGGCCGCGATCCCGGCCGGTGTCGACGAAGGTTGGTTGATGCGCATCATGGACGGCGTGACGCAGGCGCTGGCCGTGATGCATGCGGCCAATTGCTATCACCGCGACATCGCGCCCGACAACATCATCCTGCTCGAAGGCTCGGGCCGGCCGGTGGTGCTGGACTTTGGTGCGGCGCGCCGCGTGATCAGCGACAAGACGCAAGCCATCACCGTCATCCTGAAGCCGGGCTACGCACCGATCGAGCAGTACGCCGAGATGCCCGACATGTCGCAGGGCGCGTGGACCGATGTGTACGCATTGGCCGCGGTGATGCACGTCGCCATCTGCGGTCGCGCGCCGCCGCCGTCGGTCGCGCGGTTGCTGTCCGACAGCTATGTGCCGCTGATCAATAACGAGATGCTGCGCCAGCGCTACAGCGCGCGGTTGCTGTCGGCCATCGATGCCGGGCTGGGCGTGCGGCCGGAGGCGCGGCCGCAGTCGATGGGCGCGCTGCGAGAAGCGCTCGGGCTCGATGACGAGACGACGAACGTGCCGGTGCGGCGCTCGGTGCCTGCTGCGCCAGCGTCGGCGCCGGCGCCCGCACCGCGCCCGTCGAAAGCCGTTGCGGCTTCGAGCGGCGGCGCGGGCAAGGCCGTCGCTGCCATCGCGGCAGTCGCGGTGCTTGCCGTGGCCGGCGGCGGCTGGTGGTGGATGCAGGGCAGGTCGAACGGCGCCGACACGGTGGTCGGCAGCGCAGCCGGTTCAATAGACGGCAAAGCGTCCACGCCGCCAGACACGAAGGTCGCTGAAGTTTCCGCGCCCGCAACCGCAACCGCAGCCGCAGCCGCACCGCCGCCCACACCACGCACGCCGACCGAATCGATGGCCGCCATCGGCACCGGCGCCACACCAGGCTTCAACGTGACAGCGACGCCGCGCAAGGCCGAGGTCGTCATCAAAAAGGATCGGCTCTCTTTCGACGTCAAGAGCAACCGCGACGGCTACGTGTACGTCTATCTTTTGTCGAGCGGCGGAGAGATGTTCCTGCTGTTCCCCAACCTGCTCGACAAGTACAACAAGATCACTGCCGGCACATCGATCTCGCTGCCGCGCGCATCGTGGCCGATGGACGCGGGCGGCCCGGCCGGCGTCGACTTGTTCGCGGTGGTGGTGAGCGAGCGCGAGCGCGATTTCTCCGGCTCGGGGATTCAGAACGACGGCGTGTTTCCGCAGTTTCCCGTGCCGGTGCTGGCGGCCCTGGAGGCGACGCGCGGCGCCGGCCCTTCGCCGCTGGTCGGCAAGCCCGTGTGCCCGCCGGGTGCGCCATGCAACGACGTCTACGGCGTCGGGACTTTCAAAATCACAGAGAAGTAAACGTCCTGATGAACAGGCAGCCCTTTCGGGCCGGCTCGTTTCACGGCAAGGAGACCGCCCATGAACACCTCTTCGACGACTTATCCGGTTGCCATCATGGTCGCCATCGCGTTGGCAGGATGCGCCATCGGGCCCAAGACCCCCGCTTCCACGACGACCGCTGCATCGACGGCGCCAGCACCCGCACCCGTCGAAGCCGCGGCACCGGCGCGACCCGCGACCAGCGGGCCCGGTGCTGGCAACGTCGCCGGCCAGGCCCGCACCTTTTCGACCCAGCTCGCGACCTACACGGCGGTCAATTTCGATTCGGTCCCCGGCTGGCGGCGCGACGACTTCGCCGAAACCTGGCCCGCGTTCCTTGGCAGCTGCAAGGTGCTCACCGGTCGCGGCGATGCCTGGAAAGAGGTGTGCGAGCGCGCTCGCAGAGTCAGCGACAAGAGCTCGCCCGCGATTCGCGACTTCTTCGAAACGGAGTTCGCGGCGTATCAGATTCGAGACGACGACCGCAAGCCCGACGGCGTGGTCACCGGCTACTTCGAGCCCGAGATCAGCGGCAACCGGAGTTATGCGCCGCCCTTCATCTACCCGGTGTACGGCCAGCCTGAGGACATGCTGTTCGTCGATGCGCGCAAGTTGCCCGCCGGCAACGGCACGGTGCCGGTGCGCGTGCAGGGCCGCGACGTGATCGTGCAGATGGGGCTCAGCACGCGTGACATGGGCGCGCCAGGCTTGTATGCGCTCGACCTTTCCACCATCACCCGCGACACGCTGGATCGCCGCGTGCGGCTTCGCATCGATGGCAAGCGGTTGATGCCTTACTACACGCGTGAAGAAATCGAAACGCGCGGCGCGCCCAACGCCAAGGTGCTGGCCTTCGTCAACAGCGCGACGGCGCTGTACGAAATGCAGATCCAGGGCTCGGGCCGCATTCGCATGCCGAGTGGCGAGGTGGTCCGCATCGCCTATGCCGAACAGAACGGCCAGCCGTTTCGCCCGACGCTGGTCGGCGCGGCCAACAGCAAAGGCAAGAGCGCGGTGCGCACGCGCGGCGGCGCCATCGAACTCGACCCTGACGACGATGACGACGAAGACCTGAGCGCAGTCAAGACGCGCGGCTTCACGCTGGCCAAGCCGGTCGAGAGCGGTGCCGTCATGGTGCCCGGCCGCAAGGCCACGGGCGACGTGATCGGCTCCGGCATCAAGGACCCGAGCTATGTGTTCTTCAAGGAGACGATCGGCGCTGCGGGCGGCCCGGTCGGCGCCTTCGGCGTGCCGTTATCGGCGGGGCGGTCCATCGCGGTCGATCCGCGCAGCACGCCGCTCGGCTTCCCGGTGTTCGTGTCGACACGCGCACCCGGGACCGGCGCGCCGATGCAGCGCTTGACCATCGCGCAAGACACCGGCGGCGCGATTCGCGGTGCGGTGCGGGCCGACTACTTCTTCGGCAACGGCACGCAGGCCGCGGCCAATGCGCGTCGCATGAAGGAACGCGGCCAACTTTGGATCTTGTTGCCGCGTGGCCTGGCGGTGGCAGCAGCCGCGACGTCGACCCTCCGGACGCGCGGCGCCGCGGTCGGTGCGGACCTGCCGCAGTGCCTGGTGCCGGTCGAAGGGCAGTGCGTCGATGACTGACTTTTCAGTGCTTTTGCACCGACTTCCGGCTTTGTTTCTTACCCATCTGATCTACCACGGGAGTGAATGCCATGTCATTGAACGGCGATGGATACCTGGACACCGACGAGGCATTGCGCCTGCTCGACCTTGGCCTTCGCAAGGGCGTGTCGCTCGACATGGCGATGTCGATCGACAACCGCGGAACGCCGGTCGAAGGCGAGTCGCCGCGCACCTATGCGGACGGCAAGGCGCGCATGGACCTGCTCGGCTACGACGTGCACGCGGGCTTGCGCATCGCGCCGGGCGCGAGCACGGCATCGCTGTCGCTGTCGCACTTGCACGTCGTGCGGCAGTCCGATGCGGCCACCGCGTCGATCGCCAGCCTGCTGCGCAACCAGACGGTCGGCCTGACCATCACCGTGTCGATCTATCGCTCGGGCGGTGAAGACGGCTCGCAACTGGAACCGATGATCGAGTTCGTCTTTACCGGCGGCCGCGTCAACGAGGTCGCCTACCTCACCGGCGGCTCGTCGGGGCACCCATGCGAAATCATCCGCTTCGGCTACCGCGTGATGTCGATCAACTCTGCCGCGCAGCTCGCCACCGGCATTCGCGGGGCCGTGCGTACCTGCGACCTGACGGCTTCCTGAAAAGAACCGAGCAAGCGCAAAGCGAAAGCAAAGGAGTTGCCATGTCCGCCATCGAACTGTTGAAGGCATCCGACCCTGTGGGCGCACTCAAGGCGCTCAGCGACGATGTGCGGGCCAAGCCGGGCGACAGCAAGAACCGCGTGTTCCTGGTGCAGCTGTTGTGCGTGCTCGGCCAGTGGGAGCGCGCGCTCAACCAGCTGTCGGTCGCCGCCGAACTCGACGCACTGGCCGTGCCGATGAAGCAGGTCTACGGCGAAGCCATTCGCTGCGAAGGCGTGCGTGCAGAGGTGTTCGCCGGCTCCCGCACGCCGATGGTCTTCGGCCAGCCCGACGAATGGCTAACGCTGCTGATCGAGTCGCTGCTGCGGCGCGGCCGTGGCGAAGAGGCGATGGCCGAGCAACTGCGCGAGCGCGCCTTCGACGGTGCACCCGCCACGGCCGGGACGATCGACGGCTCACCCTTCGAGTGGCTGGCCGATGCCGACATGCGGCTCGGCCCGGTGCTCGAAGCCTTCGTCAACGGCAAGTACTACTGGGTGCCCTATGCGCGTCTCTCGCACATGAAGCTCGATCCACCCGAAGACCTGCGCGACTGCGTCTGGTTGCCGGCGCATCTGCAGTTCAAGAACGGTGGCGAAACACTGGCGCTGATCCCGACGCGGTACGAGGGCTCCGAGAAGAGCGACGACGGCGCCTTGCAACTGGCACGCAAGACCGAATGGCGCGAGCTGGCACCCGATGTGTGGGTCGGCTCGGGCCAGCGCGTCCTGGGCAGCGACGCCGGCGAGCACGCGTTGATGGACGTGCGAGAGATCCTGTTCAAAGAAGCCTCGAATGGCTGAGCCCGCCAGCGCGCAGGAGCGGTTGCAGCCATCGCTGCTCGACCGACTTGTCGACCATGCGCCGACGGAGAAGCGAGAGAGCGACGACAAGCGAACGCTCACCAAGCAGGCGCTTCGGCAAGCGGTGCTGCGCGACCTCGGCTGGCTCTTCAACGCGACCGGCTTTGGCCTGGCCTTCGACGACAAGCGCCATCCCAACGCAGCGCGCTCGGTCATCAACTACGGATTGCCTATGCTTTCCGGCCAGTTCACGTCGAGCGTGCAGCGTGTCAGCATGGAACAGGCTTTGAAGAACGCGATCCTGCAGTTCGAGCCGCGCATCCTGCCCCGCACTCTGGAAGTCGAACTCGTCATGGAAGGCCCGGCCCTTGATTCACACAACCGCATCGGGCTGCAGATTCGCGGCATGCTCTGGGCACAACCCGTGCCGTTGGAGTTCCTGATGCGAAGTCGCATCGATCTCGAAGAGGGTCGCATCGAGATCGAAGACATGGCGCACCCGGCACGGTAGTCGGCATGGACCCCCGCCTGCTGAACCTGTACGAGCAGGAGCTTCGGTATTTTCGCGAAAGCTCCGGCGAGTTCGCGCGGGCTTTTCCCAAGATCGCGCACCGCCTCGGCGTCGAAGGACAGGAGGTCGCCGACCCGTACGTCGAGCGATTGATAGAGGCCACCGCCTTCTTGTCGGCGCGCGTCGGACTCAAGCTCGATGCGGAGTTTCCGCGCTTCACCGGGCACCTGCTTGACATCGTGTATCCACACTTCATGGCGCCGACGCCGTCCATGACGGTGGTGTGCTGCACTCCCGAACTCGACGATGCGAACCTTGCCACCGGGCCCACGCTGCCGCGCAACAGCGGCCTGCGTTCGCGCCATGCCGTGGGGCAGAACACGCACTGCGAATTTCGCACCGCACGTGCCTTGCGCGTGTGGCCGATCGAGGTGATCCGGGCGCAGTACTTCACCTATGCACCCGACCTGCCGATCAACCAGCATCCGCAGGCGCGCGAGATCCGGGGTGGCTTGCGCCTGTCGTTGCGCACGACGGCCGGCCTCACCCTCGACAAGCTCCAGCTCGATGAGCTGGTGATCCACTTCGGTGGCGCCGACGACGTGGCGTGGCAATTGCACGAATGCTTTCTCGGCAAGCCGATCGGTGTCATGGTGCAGCCGATGGGTGCAGGCGGTACGGTCACTGCGAACGCTGTACGGACGCTACCGGCAACTGCGGTGCAACCGGTAGGTTTCGACGACGACGAAGCGCTGCTGCCGATAACGGCCACCGGCTTTTCCGGCTTCAGGCTGGTGCAGGAGTACTTCGCGTTTCCGCAGCGCTTTCAGTTCGCGCGCATCGTCGGCTTGCAGGCGTTGCTGCGCAGCATGCCGGGCACCGAGGTCGAGCTCGTCGTGCTGTTCTCACGCGGCGACGCGGCGCTCGAAAAACTGGTGACGGCAGACAACATCCAGCTGCACTGCGTGCCGGCCATCAACCTCTTTCCCAAGCGCCTCGACCGTGTCGCCATCACCGAGGGCAACAGCGAATTCCATCTGGTCCCCGACCGCACGCGGCCACAGGATTTCGAGGTGCATTCGGTCACCGAGGTGCTCGGGCTCGGCAACGTCGGTCAGGGCCAGGGAGCCCCGGGGCCCGGCCAGTCCGATAGTCCGCAAGAGCTCCTCTTCCGCCCTTTCTATGCCGCGTTCCATGGCAGCCGGCACAGCCATCCCGCGTACTACACGACGACGCGCGAGCCGCGCAGCCTGTCGGTTAAGCAGCGCACCGAGGGGCATCGCAGCAGCCACATCGGCTCCGAGGTCTACATGCAGATCGTCGACCCGCAGGAGGCGCCGTACCCGCCGGGCTTGCGCCAGTTGGCGGTCGCGGCACTCGTGACCAATCGCGATCTGCCGATGCTGCTGCCGCTCGGGCGCGACAACGATTTCGATTGCGTCGACTCGTTCCCGGTGCAGCGCGTACGCATGGTGCACGGCCCGTCGCGGCCGGTGTCGCCAGTGGTGAACAACGGCCTTGGCTGGCGTGTGGTCGACCATCTGGCGCTCAACTACCTGTCGATCGGCGGTGCCGATACGCACAAGAACGCGGCTGCCCTGCGCGAGATGCTGATGCTCTATGCGGTGCATGCCGACGAGTCGCGCCAAGTGCAGGTGCGCGGTTTGCTGTCGGTGTCGTCGAAGCCGGTGGCGCGACGCTTGCCGATGGCCGGGCCGATCGCTTTCGGCCGCGGGCTCGAAGTCACGCTCGAAGTCGACCGGAATGCTTTTCTTGGGCAGAGCGCCTTCCTTTTCGGCTCCGTGCTGGCGCAGTATCTGGCGCGCCATGTCGAGGTGAATCACTTCGTCGAAACGGTGCTCACCGTCGCCGGCAAGGGCGAGACGATGCGCTGGAGGCCGCTGTGCGGGACGCGCCCGGTGATGTGACCTCACGGGTCGGTGCGCACCTGCATTCGGTGTCGCACGAGCCGTGGGCCTACGACTACTTCGCGTTGATGCGTCGCCTGGAATCGGTCGCAAAGAGCAGTCCGCGCTGGGGTCGTGCGTTGCTGCCGAGTGCCGAGCCGGTGCGCGTCGGGCAAGAGCCGTCGCTGTCGTTCGCGCCCGCCAGCTTCAGTCGATTCGAAGCGGCGACCGATGTCTCGCCGCCGCGCCTGCGCCAGCATTTCTTTGGCTACCTCGGACCCAATGGCCCGCTGCCGGTGCACCTGAGCGACTTCATTCGCGAGCGCTTCATCAACCACGGCGATCCGACATGGGTCGCGTTCCTCGACACTTTCGCGCACCGTTTCTCGCTGCACTTCTACCGCGCGTGGGCCTCGTCGCGGCCGGCCGTGGCGCTCGATCGACCGGGCGAGGACGCGTTTCGATTGCAGTTCGGTGCACTGGTCGGTGCCGGCACCGCAGCGCGCAATCACCGCGACGAAATCCATGACGACGCGCGGCTGCACTTCGCCGGATGGCTCACGCGTCGCGTGCACAACGCGGAGTCGGTCGAGGCGGTGCTGTGCAGCTACTTCGGCGTGCCGGTTCGGCTCGAGCGATGGGTAGGCCACTGGATGGCGTTGCCGCCCGGCGAGCTCACACGGCTCGGTCGCGGTGAGGCTTCGCGCTCGATGGGCATGGGCGCGATGCTGGGGCAGCGCGCGTGGGACCGGCAGCATCGGGTGCGGCTGCATCTCGGGCCTTTGACGCTGGATCAGTACCGCCTCTTCCTGCCGATCGGCCCGGCGCGCCCCGAGCTGCAACGCTGGATGCAGCAGTTGCTCGGCGACGAACTCGAGTGGGATGCCGAGCTCGTGCTCGAGCAACAAGAGGTGCCGGCGACGCGGCTCGGCCAGGCGCGGGGCGGTAATGCGCCGCGCCTCGGTTGGGTCAGCTGGCTCGGGCAGTGCCCTCGCACCCACGACGCCGCCGATGTGCGCGTCCGGCGCGATGCGGGCGAGCTGGTTTCGCATCGTTCGGCGCGTTCTTTTGAAACCACGGCGCACGGTTCGTCTTGATCACATACGGAGAAATGCAATGAGTGAAATCAGCCGCACCGCCTTGTTCGGCAAGCTCAACTCGCTGGCCTACAAAGCCATCGAAGGCGCCACGGTGTTCTGCAAGATGCGCGGCAATCCGTACGTCGAGCTGGAGCACTGGTTCGCGCAGTTGCTGCAAGCGCAAGACTCCGACCTGCACCGCGTCATCCAGCACTACGGGCTCGACATCTCTGTCATTGCGAAAGACATGACCGCTGCGCTGGACCGGCTGCCGCGCGGTGCCACGGCCATCAGCGATTTCTCTCCGCACATCGAGAACGCGATCGAGCGCGCCTGGACCTACGCCACGCTGCAGTTCGGCGAGGCGCAGGTGCGCACCGGCTACATCCTGATCGGCATGCTGAAGACGCAGAGCCTGCGCAACCCGCTGTTCAATCTGTCGAAGCAGTTCGAACGCGTCAAGGTCGAAGACCTGGCCGACAACTTCGTCAAGATTTGCGACCCGTCGCCCGAGTCGCAGATGCGTGCGCAAGACGGCACCGGCATGGCGTCAGGGGGAGGCGTTGGGATACCGGGCGCAGACGCCGGCGCCATGGCACCGGCAGCGATGGGCAAGGGCGATGCGCTGAAGAAGTTCGCGGTCGACCTCACGGAAAAAGCGAAGAAGGGCGAGATCGACCCGGTGACGGGACGCGACGAAGAGATTCGCCAGATCGTCGACATCCTGATGCGCCGGCGCCAGAACAACCCGTTGCTCACCGGCGAGGCCGGTGTCGGCAAGACGGCGGTGGTCGAGGGCTTCGCGCAGCGCCTCGCGCGTGGCGATGTGCCGCCGCAACTCAAGGACGTGAAGCTGCTCACCCTCGACATTGGACTGCTGCAGGCCGGTGCCAGCATGAAGGGCGAGTTCGAACAGCGTCTT
The DNA here is from genome assembly GCF_035018765.1 of Variovorax sp. RTB1. Classification (NCBI taxonomy): domain Bacteria; kingdom Pseudomonadati; phylum Pseudomonadota; class Betaproteobacteria; order Burkholderiales; family Comamonadaceae; genus Variovorax; species Variovorax sp. RTB1. The sequence goes on along the minus strand of NZ_JASJXG010000034.1, from coordinate 28,224 downwards.
CGGCAAGTCATCGACGAGGTGCAAAGCTCGCCGACGCCGATCATCCTGTTCATCGACGAAATCCACACGCTGGTCGGTGCCGGTGGCGCGGCCGGCACGGGCGATGCGGCCAACCTGCTGAAGCCGGCATTGGCGCGCGGCAACCTGCGCACCATCGGCGCGACGACCTGGGCCGAGTACAAGAAGTACATCGAAAAGGACCCGGCGCTGACGCGGCGTTTTCAGGTCGTGCAGGTGCCGGAGCCGGACGAGGTCAAGGCCATTCTGATGCTGCGCGGCGTGGCCAGCGTGCTTGAGAAACACCATCGCGTGCAACTGCTCGACGAGGCGATCGAGGCCGCGGTGAAGCTGTCCCATCGCTACATTCCGGCGCGTCAGTTGCCGGACAAGGCGGTGAGCCTGCTCGACACGGCATGTGCGCGGGTTGCCGTGAGTCAACATGCGACGCCGCCGGAAGTCGAGGACTGCCTGCGCCGCATCGAGGGGCTCAAGGTCGAGCAGGAAATCATCGGGCGTGAGGAGACGATCGGGATCGATGTGACCAAGCGGGCGGCGGCGGTGGCTGGGTCGCTGGTCGAGTCGAACGAGCAGCTTGAAAAGCTCAATGCGCGCTGGCAGGAAGAAAAGGGCCTGATCGATCGCTTGCTCGAACTGCGGGCGCAACTGCGCAAGGCAGGTGAGGCGGTGGACTCCTCTTCACTCCCTCTCCCTTTGGGAGGGAGCGAAGCCGAAGGAGGGAGCAAAGACCGCGCGGCGCTGCTTGCGGAACTGCACGAACTGCAGGCCAGGATCGCAGCCGTCCAGGGCGAGTCCCCACTCATCCTTCCTTCGGTCGACGAGCAGGCCGTGGCCTCTGTCGTTGCCGACTGGACCGGCATTCCCGTCGGCCGCATGGTGAAGAACGAAGTGCAGGCGGTGCTGGAATTGGCGGACACGCTGAACAAGCGCGTCATCGGCCAGAAGCATGGCCTCGAGATGATCGCGCGCCGCATCCAGACCTCGCGTGCACGACTCGACAACCCCGGCAAGCCGATCGGCGTCTTCATGTTGTGCGGCACCTCCGGCATCGGCAAGACAGAGACCGCACTTGCTCTGGCCGAGGCGCTGTACGGCGGCGAGCAAAACATCATCACCATCAACATGAGTGAATTCCAGGAAGCGCACACCGTCTCCACGCTCAAAGGTGCGCCGCCCGGCTACGTGGGCTACGGCGAGGGCGGCATATTGACGGAAGCGGTGCGACGCCGGCCTTACTCGGTGGTGCTGCTCGACGAGGTCGAGAAGGCGCACCCGGACGTGCACGAGATCTTCTTCCAGGTCTTCGACAAGGGTTGGATGGAAGACGGCGAGGGCCGCATGATCGACTTCAAGAACACGATCATCCTGCTCACCACCAACGCTGGCAGCGAACTGGTCATGAGCATGTGCCGCGACCCGGAACTGTTGCCCGATCCGGTGGCGCTGAACGAGGCGCTCAAGGCGCCGCTGATGAAGATCTTTCCGCCCGCGCTGCTCGGCCGCATCGTGACGATTCCGTACTACCCGCTGTCGCCCGAGATGATGGCGATGATCGTGCGGCTGCAACTCGGCCGCATCCAGAAGCGCGTCGCGGCCAACCACGGCATTCCGTTCGAATACACCGAAGCGGTGGTCAAGCAGGTGGTGGCGCGCTGCAACGACGTGGAGTCGGGCGGCCGTGCCATCGACGCCATCCTGACCAACACGGTGTTGCCGACGATCTCGGTCGAGTACCTGCAGCGGCTGGCCTCGGGCGGCGAGATCAAGCGCGTCGCGCTCGATGTGAAAGACGCCGACTTCACCTACGCGTTCGACTAGACGAACACGACGGCAAGCCCACGAAAGATCTGCGACATGGCCGAAGAACTGTTCCACATCAAGAGCGATTCGCCGGTGGTCGACGACTTGATGTTCTGGACCTTGGTGGGCCATGAGGGCTTGTCGAATCCTTCGATCTACGAGCTCGTGGTGCTTTCCAGGAACGATCAGATCGACGGCAAGGACATCCTGGGCCGGGCCTTCGATGTGGTGCTCGATTTCTTCGACGCCGACGGCGGCAAGCACCAGCGTCATTGCCAGGGCCATGCCGTGCGCTTCATGCGGGCGGAACGGGCTGGTCGATATGCCTCGTACCGCATCGTGCTGCGCTCGTGGTTCTGGCTGCTGACCAAGCGCACCAACTCCCGCATCCTGCAGGAGAAGAAGGTGCTGGAGGTGATGGATGCGGTGCTCGAAGACAGCCCGATCAAGCGCTTCAAGAAGGTCGAAACCCAGAACGTGATCGGCAACCACTTGCAGCGCCGCTACAGCGTGCAGCATATGGAAACCGACTTTCACTTCATCTCGCGGCTGCTCGAAGACGAAGGCATTTACTACTGGTACGACGCACACGATGCGCCGGGCACGATGCACCTGTCGGACGCCAGCGAGATCGCTCATGAACCGTTGCCTGTGAAGCAGACGCTGCCGTACGTGAGCTTCGGCGTCAACGACTCGCGCTTCGAAGAGATCAGCCGCTGGGTCAGTGCCCGCAATTTCGAAAGCGGCAAGTACGACACGCGCGACAGCGACTTCAAGGCCATCGGCAAGCGGCTGGGCGCCAAGCGCGACACCTCGGACGATCACCAGTTGGCGGACTTCGAGGAGTTCGAGTTCCCCGGCGGCTACTTCACCACCGACGATGCCGACAACACCGCGAAGATCCGCGGTGAAGAACAGATCGCACGGCGCGACCGGCACTGGGCCATCACGACCTGGCCCGATGTAGCGGTTGGCCGTACCTTCAAGTTCACCGGCTCGCCCGATGGTTCGAGCGATGGTGAATACCTGATCGGCGGTTGTGACTTCGTGGTCACGCACTCCGGCTACGAAGGCATGAACGCCACCGACGGCAATGCGCATCGCATCGGTTCCGTGCTGCTTGCGATGGTGACCGAAGATCCGTCGAACAACGACATCGCCGGCTTGCTGAAGGAGTTGATCGACGGGCATCCGGCGTTGCGCATTCCGGAGCGCGGCACCCGGTCGTTTCTGATCACCGTGCTGCCGGCCGACATGCCCTTCAGGCCGCGCCGCATCACGCCGCGCGTGACGATGCCAGGGCCGCAGTCGGCCATCGTGGTCGGCCCCAAGGGCGATGAACTGCACGTTGACCAGCTCGGCCGCGTCAAGGTGCACTTTCACTGGGATCGCTACGACGACAGCAACGAGAAATCGACCTGCTGGGTGCGCGTGTCGCAGCCGATGGCGGGCACTTCGTGGGGCGGGTACTTCATGCCGCGCATCGGGCAGGAAGTGATCGTCGACTTCCTGAACGGCGACCCCGACCGGCCCATCGTCGTCGGCCGTGTCTACAACGACAAGCAGCCGATCCCGTACGACTCGCCGACGCGAAGCGGCTTCAAGACGCGGTCGACGCCGGGCGGCAACAGCAACAACTACAACGAGTTGATGTTCGAGGACAAGAAGGGCGAGGAGCTCGTCAACATCCATGCCGAACGCAACATGTCGACCTCGGTCGAGGCCGACGACTCGACCAGCGTGGGGCACGACCAGAGCATCACGGTCGAGAACGACCGCACGGTGCACACCATCGGTTTCGAAAAGCGCGAGGTCGACAAGGACCAGCGCAACATCGTCCACAAGGACCAGTACACCAACGTGACGCTGGCGCAGTACAACAACATCGGCAAGTACCAGGAAAACATCGTCGGCCTGACGGGGCAGTTCAACCAGGTCGGCGGCAAGGTCGACATGATCGTCGGCCAGACCTACAACCTGAACGTGACCGGCGCCATGACGCAGTTCTCGGCGTCGCTGGCGCTCACCTCGGGCGCCGTCACCGTGACTGCCGCTTCACTGGCGGTCGGCACCAAGGGCGACATGTCTTTCACATCGCAGGCCGGCCGCAAGGACATCACCAGCGGTGCGCATCTGGTCGCATCCAACGCTGGCATCAAACTGGTGGCCGCGGCCGACGTGGACCTGATGGCCTTCGGCAACATCAATGCGACCTCGATGGGGTCCAACACGACGGTGATGGGTTCCAACTCGAGTGGCTACATCGGCTCGTCGAGCGAAGCCAACATGGGCATGGCACGCAGCACCTTCATGGGTCTGCAGATGAGCAATTTCCTCGGCGCGTCGATCGGCAACGCGTTGTCGATCAGCATGGAGAACTGCGCTGGCCTGCGCATGGGCAACATCGGTGCGCTCGATTTCACGCTGGCGGCGTTCGACGTGGAGTCCGTCGGCATGAAGGTCATCAATCCCGGTGCGGGCGGCGGCGCGACCGCCGGCGCCATGGTGACGCTGTCGGCGGCCGGCGGATTGTTGGCGGGCGTGCTGGGCGTCGCCGACTCGGCCGCGACCATGAAGCAGTACGCCGACGCAGCCGCGGCACTGCGCCAGACGGCGAGCGAAATTCCCGAGCTGCCCGAACTCCAGGGCAAGCTCAACAGCCTGGCCGCCAGCGCCGACCGGCGACAACGGCAGCTCGGCACGGCTGTCGGTGCAGGCGTCGGTGCAGGCGTCGGTGCGGTGGTGGGCGGTGTGCTCGGCGGCCCACTGGGTGCCGCGGCGGGCGCCGCGGTCGGCTCGCAACTGGGCGGCAAATACGTGCCCGGCGCGGCACCGGCGGTGGGCAACGTGGCCGACAAAGCAGGCGAGGCCGTCGGCAAGGTGGCGGACAAGGCCTGGGACGCCGCGATGCCTTCCGCGCCACCCGCGACCAAGACACCGAGCCCGACCGACAACAAAGGCGGCAACGGCGGCAACGGTGGCGGATCGACTCCGGCGGGCGGCTGATGCAGGTCTGCAAGCCCATGTCGCTTGGGTTTTCGAGCCGCGCGATCGAATACCGAAAACGCTACGGCATGTGCGTCACGCACTATCTGCACGTGCCTTTCGTTCAGGGCAGCGCCGGCCGTTTGTGGGGCGAGCAGTCGCTCTGGAATTTTGTAGCGCGCGAGATGGCGCTGCCGCTGCTCGACGAGGGCGTGGCCAAGCTCACGCCCGAGTTTCTGGTGCACGGCCATGCCTATCCGCAGCCGTCGGAGGCCGCGGGCTGCGCGGTGCGCGTGCGCGTCGGGCATGTCGAGAAAACGCTGCTGGCTTTCGGTGAGCGCTGGTGGGAAGGCGACCGGCCGCGTGCCGTGGCCGCGGCGCCCGAGCGCATCGCGCTGGGCTGGCACAACGCCTATGGCGGTGCCGACTACGCACTGAACCCGCTTGGCAAGGGCCGCCAGGCCGTCAACGGCGTGCGCCTGCTGCCCAACATCGAACTGCCGGGATCGCGCATGCTGTCGCCGCAGTCCGAGGTAGTGCCGGCCGGCTACGGCCCGCTCGACACCTTGCACCCGCAGCGGCTCGCCTACCGTGGCACCTACGACGCCGACTACCTCAAGGCCCATGCGCCGGGCTTTCCGCCGGACCTCGATTGGAAGCACTTCAACATGGCCCCGAGCGACCAGTGGTTCGATGCGCCGTTGCGCGGCGACGAACCGTTTGCGCTCGACAACCTGCACCCGGTGCAGCGTCGGATCGAAGGCCGGTTGCCGGGCCTGCGCGTGCGCACCTTCGTCAACTATGCGATCGGCGCTGCCACCAAGCTGCGCGAAGTGCCGATGCGCCTGACCACGGCGTGGTTCTTTCCGCATGCCGAGCGCATGGTGCTGGTGTTCCACGGCATGGCCGAATGCGCGGAGGACGACGGTGCCGACATCCTTCAATTGCTGGGTGCGGTCGAACGCATCGGCGAGCCGAAGACCGATGCGCACTACATCGATGTGCTGGCCCGGCGTGCCGACCCGAAGCACGGCGGTCTTGAAGCATTGAACGATGCCGACCTGCTGCCCGAGGGCATCGACACCGCCGACCCCGAAGCCACCGAAGCCGAGCGGGCGTTCGCGATGGAAGGCCTGCAGGGCGCAGCGCAGCGCCGCCGTGCGGAGATGGACATCGCCGTCGCGCGCGAAAGGATGGCCGCCGAAGGCAAAGACCCCGGCGCACTCGCATTCACCCTGGCGCCGCCTGAACCCAGACGCAGCATGGGTGAGCTGCCGGCCTATCTCAAAGCCAAGCAGGAAGAAGCCCAGGCGCAGCAATGGGCCGCGATCAGCGACATGGCCGATCAGCTTCAGCGCGTGCTCGATCTCGAAGAGGTCGGCAAGATCGATATGGCAAAGCTGGTGCACCGCGGACCACCCGACTACAACGCCGAAGCGCATCTGGCCGCGCTGGATGCGCAGCGCGCTGCGGGCCTGGTGTTCGACCGTCGTCCCGTTGCGCAAAAGCTGGCGCAGCGCGAAGGCGCCGAGCGACTCGGCTACCTGCAGGCGGCGCATCTGCAGCCGCCCGCGTATCCGCAGCAGGGCGAAGTGGCGGCACGCGGCCGCGCGCTGATGCAGTGGATGCTGGCGCGCGGGCTGCGGAGTTTTCCGGGCATCGACCTGACGGGGGCCGACCTGTCGGCGCTCGATCTGCGAAATGTCGACTTCACCGATGCGTGGTTGGAAAGCGCGAACCTGCAAGGCGCCAACCTGTCGGGCGCCAACTTCACGCGGGCGGTGCTCGCGCATGCCGATCTGCAGCGCATGCTGGCGGTCGGCACCGACTTCAGCTACGCCAACCTGGGCCGGGCTCGCCTGGCCGGCGCGGTCTTCGACCAGGCGCAACTGGCAGGTGCCGTGTTCATGCATTGCGCGCTGGCCGACACGCACTTGCGCAGCGCCGTCATAGTCAACGCCAACCTGCTGAACACGTCGTGGGGCCACGCCGACTGGACCGGCGTCGAAGCCGCGGGCAATCTGTTCTACAAGCTCGACATGCAGGGGCTGCAGGCCGGCGAAGCCAACCTGGCGGGCGCGACCCTCGTCGAGTGCAACCTCAGCGGCGTGGACCTTCGTGGTGCGCGGTTGCCGGGCGCGAGCTTCGTCAGTTGCCGGCTCGATGGTGTGCGGCTGGCCGGCGCGCAACTCGACGGCGCGGTGTTCACCAAAGACTGCTCGCTGGTCGGCGCCGACCTGTCGCATGCCAGCTTGCTCGCAGCCAACTTCGGCGAGGTCGACATGCGAGATGCGTCGCTGCTCAAGGCCCGGCTGGCCGGCGCCAACTTCGGCTCGGCCCGCCTCTCCGGCTGCGATGCGCGACTGGCCAGCGCCGAGGGCGCGTTGCTGCGCAAAGCGGTGCTCACCCGTGCTCGCCTGGCAGGCGTCAACTTCAAAGACGCCATGCTGCAGCACGCGGATTTGCGCGGCGCTGACCTGCGCGACGCCAACCTCTTCGGAGCCGACATCTCGCGGGCCCGGCTCGATGCCGATGTGCGCTTCGACGGCGCATTGCTCGAGCGCGTGCGCAGCTGGCCGCGCCTTACGGCCGAACAACAGGCACGGCACGCGTCCGCGCATCCACTGTGAAAGCCGAGCATCTTTCGCTGGCGGTCAGCATGGGCGAGACCATCGACGGTCTCGACCTGCGCAAAGGCCAGTTCGCGAAGATCTTCATCGGCGGTGGTGTCTTCACGCAGGCGCAGCTCGACGAATGCGACTGGCGTGAAGCCGACGCGCGTGAAAGCGTGTTCGACCGCTGCAAGCTGCAAGGCGCGATGTTCAACGGCGCCAATCTGCGGCGCGCGGTCTTCAACCAGTGCGAGCTGGCGCATGCCGATTTTCGCAACGCGCATCTGCACGGCGCGACCTTCAGCGAGTGCACGTTGACGCATGCGCAATTCGCTGCGGCATGGCTCGGCATGGCGACGTTTTCGCGTTGCCGGCTCGACCACGCCAGCCTGGCCGGCGCCACGCTCGAATCCGCGGTGATCACCGACTGCTCGCTCATCGACGTGAATGCCGACGACAGCGAGTGGAAGCACACCTGCGTGCTGCAGTGCGACCTGGCGCAGCTCACCTGGGCGGGTGCGCGCATGACGCGTGCCGTGTTCACCAAGACCGCGCTGATCGGCAAGTCCTTCGCGGGTCTGGTGCTCGACGGTTGCCAGTTTTCATTCGCCGATCTGACAGGTGCCGACTTTGCCGGTGTCTCGCTGAAGCAATGCAACTTTCAGGGGTCGGTGCTGGACGGCGCTCACTTCAACCACGCGGTCGGCCCGCATGCGCTCTTTTGCGGCGCGCAGGGCGAGGGCGTCGATTTCTCCAACGCCAAGCTCCGGCAGGCGCTCTTCACGGCTGGGCAGTTTCCGTCGGCGCGTTTCGATGGCGCCGACCTCTACCAATGCCACTTCGCCAACGCGAACCTGGCCGATGCGAGCCTCGCCGGTGCCGAACTCACCTACGCCGACTTTCGCCATGCCGACCTCAGTCGCGCCGACTTGCGGCAGGCGACGATGTTTCGCGCCGCGTTGCACGGCGCACGGACCGACGAAGCGCAGATGACCGACCGCAGCCGCGCGCTCGAAACCGACCCTGAACTGGCGCGTGCCGAACGCTGGACTGCAAGCGCCTGACGCCACCTTTATGCTCTTTCCGGAGATACCTATGACTGCCACTGTCGTTTCGAAACCGCGCCGCCGAACGGCCGTGCGCCACGCTGCGCCGACGCCTGCGCAGAGTTGTGTCGGCGTCATCACCGCCGCTGACGCGAACGGAATTTCGGTGAGCAGCGGCAGCCTGCAGGCACGCGGCCGACGCGCTGCGAGTTGCCTGCTCGAACCGGCCGTTGGCGACACCGTGGCCTGCTTGCTGGTGGCGCCCGACGAAGTCTGGGTGCTCGCTGTGCTGCAGCGTGAAGAGGGCACGGCCAACGTGCTGCGCTGCCACGGGCCGACGCGCATCGCGGTCGACGGCGGCGCGCTGACTTTGGCCGCGCCGCATCTCGCGCTCGAAAGCGAGGTCTTTTCATTGCGCGCAGCCAAGGCCAGTGTCGCCGCCGACGATGCCGAACTCGTTGGCAAGAACCTGCACGTGATCGGCACCGCGGTGAAGCTGGTCGGCTCCGTGCTGTCGACCGTGTTCGAGCGCGTCACCCATTTCAGCCGCAACCACTTGCGCACCACCGATGGCATCGACCGGGTGCAGGCGACGCATGTCGAATGCGAGGCCGAGCAGCTGGCGCGCATTTCGGGCCAGCATCTGCTGCTCAACGGACAGAACCTGGTGAAGGCGCGCGGCGGCCAGATCCACTTCGGTTGAAGGCGCGGCCATGTTCGCCAACTGCCAGCTCATGGGCACCGACATGGGGTTTCCCGATGTCTGCATGACGCCGGCTGCGCCGTCGCCGTTGCCGATTCCTTACCCGAACATCGCGATGGGCCCGATGGCCATCCCCAACTGCCCGACCATCCTCATCATGGGCATGCCGGCGCACAACCTGGGCACCAGCATTCCCATGACCAACGGCGACAACGCCGGCGTCGTGATGGGCGTGGCCTCAGGCACGGTGATGGGACCGAGCCGGCATTTGACGGCTGCGTTCACCGTGTTGTTTCAGGGTATGCCGGCCACGCGCCTGACCAGTGTGTCGCTGCAAAACAGCACGAACTGCCCCGGTGTAAGGGCCGTGCCGAGTCAGGCGCTGGTGTTGCTGCTGTCGCCGTGACACCATGCTGTTCCAGGCCAGACATTCACAGATTGCAGCAGGAGTGAGTTCGTGATTCGAGTCGTTGTGGTTTCACATCAAGGCGGGCCCGTCGGGCGCGCGCTCGAAGGGCGTTTCGGGCCGGAGGGCGGCACCATCGGGCGCGCTTCGACCAACACGCTGGTGCTCGACGACCCGGATCGCACCGTGTCGCGGGTGCATGCGCAGATCGTGTGCCGCGGCGACGCCTTCTTCATCGTCGATCGCGGCAGCAATCCGATGCTGTGCAACGGCCGGTCGCTGGGTGCCGGCAACGAGGTGCCGATGGCCGATGGCGATCGCCTGGTGATCGGCGGCTTCGAGCTGAAGGTCGAGGCGCAGCAATCTTCGGGCTCGGCGGCTCTGGCGGCTTCGGCGGGGAACGGTTTCGGCGACGACCTTGGGCTGTTGGGCACTGCGCCGAATGCGGCGGCGCACGACGACGATCCGTTCGCCGACCTGCTGGCCGGGCTCGGTGCGCCGACCTCACCGACCTCACCGTCCTCACCTGTGCCTTCGCCCGCACGGGCAGCCGCACCTTCGTTCCCTTCCTCCCCGTCCACCGATTCACTGCTGTTCGCCAACCCGCTGGAATCCGGACCGAGCCTCGGCGGCCCGACCGGTGCCGATCCGTTCGCCGACCTGCTCGGGCCGGACTCGAGCGCTCGATCTGGTGCTACGCCAGGCAGTTCCTCCGCAGATCGATCACCGGGCGCTCTGGACGATTTCTCCGACTTGGGGCTGGGGCCGGCCGGCAAAGCTGCCGGCATCGACGACCTGTTCGGTACCGGTGGCGGTCTGGGCGGCGACCCGCTTGCGTTGTCTCCATTGGCCGACCCGCTGCTGCAACCCAACACTGCCAGCAATGCCGATCCGTTCGCGGCGTTGCAGGGCAAGGCGAAGCCGACCGCGGCGCCGCGCAGCGACCATGTGCAGATCGGGAACTTCGGCTATGCGCCGCCGGTGGCAGTGGTGCATGCCGCGATGCCCGTGCCGGTGCCCGCGCGTCCGCTTCCGCATCCGCACGCACCCGCGCCGCAGTTCCACGACCAAACCGGCTCGCCGGTCGGCAACGCCGCCTCCGACGCTGAACTGCTGGCCGCGCTGCTGCGCGGACTGGGCGGCCTGCACAAAGAGCCCCCGGCGCTCACGCCGGAGTTGATGGAGCGCATCGGCATCATCCTGCGCAGTGCGACCGAGGGCACGCTGCAACTGCTGCTGGCGCGCCAGGAGCTCAAGCGGGAAGTGCGGGCCGAGGTCACGATGATCGCGTCGCAGGCCAACAATCCGCTCAAGTTTTCACCGACGGTCGAGGTCGCGCTGGCGCATTTGCTGGGTGACGGCGTGCGCGGCTTCATGCCACCGGAGGTCGCCATGCGCGATGCGTTCGACGATTTGCGCGCGCATCAGTTCGGCGTGATGGTCGGTATGCGGGCAGCGCTGGCGCATGTCATCGGTCGCTTCACGCCGGAAGAACTGGAAAAGAAGATCGCGGCCAAATCGGCGCTCGACAGCCTCTTCGCTGCGAACCGCAAAGCCAAGCTGTGGGACCAGTTCGTCGCGCTGTACGGCGGCATCGCAGCCGAGGCCGAAGACGACTTTCACAGCCTGTTCGGCAAGGCATTTCTGGAAGCCTACGAAGCCCAGATGGCGCGGCTCCGGGCCACCGTATAAATTCATAGCAAATCCACGACAAGAGGAATCCGGTTTGGAAATCGAAATCGTCACGCTGTCCAAACAGGGCGGGCGTCCCTACAACGAAGACGTGCACGGGCATTGGCACGACGATCGCTTCGTCGCGTGCCTCGTGGCCGACGGTGCAGGCGGCCATGGCGGTGGTGATGTCGCGGCCGCCACCACGCGCAGCAGCGTGCTCGGCGGCTTCGCTGCGGCACCATCGATCGGCAGCGACGCATTGCGCGCACTGCTGGAGCGCGCCAATCTCGACGTCGTCGCGCGCCAGGCCGAGGGCGGCAAGCTGGCGGCGATGCGCTCGACCGTGGTGCTCGCGGTCATCGACCTGCACCACGATCAACTGGCCTGGGCGCACAGCGGCGACAGCCGGGCGTATCTGTTTCGCGCGGGCGCATTGGTGGCGCGCACCACCGATCACAGCCTGGTGCAGCAGATGGTGGCCGGCGGCATGATCGACGAAGAGGGCGCGCGGCTGCATCCACAACGCAACATGCTGTTGTCGGCGCTCGGCTCCATCGACGAGGCGCCGGAGATCAGCGTGTCCGCGTCGATGCCGCTGGCGCCCGGCGACGTTCTGCTGATGTGCAGTGACGGCGTGTGGGAGCCGCTCGGCGACGAGTGCCTGCTCGAAACGCTGCAGGCCTCGCGCAACCCGAGCCAGTGGGTCGAGTTGCTCGACCAGCAGATCAAGGTGCGCGCCAAGCCGGGGCACGACAACTACACGGCCCTGGCCGTCTGGTTACGTGAGGACGACGAAGACACGCGCCGCATGCCGGTCGTTGCGGACCAGCCCGACGCAAGCTGAGGCCCGTGCCCGGGGCGACTCTCCAGAGGGCGGCGGTCACCGCCACGCTGCCGCGTTGCGACAGGTCCTTGTGGCGTGTCGCATCAAGGCGCCTTGGGGCGGTAGGCCGTGATCGTGCCGGTGACGCTCACGTCCACTGTCACCTTCACCGTCGCCAGTTCCATCTTGCCGTTATCGGATCGCTTCATCGACTTCCGGGTGCTCGTCTCTTTGATCGGTGCATCCTTCCAGCGGATCACGCTGGCCTTCACTTTTTCGTGGTGGCCCTTGTCGTTCTGTTCGAGAACGGTCAACTCACCGGCGCCGGTGTTCTTGCTCACGATCGACGTGTGGTGCGGATGCCCGATCGTCGTCTCGACGGCGTCTTCGGACTCCAGTCCGTCCGCGAAGGTAACGGTGGTGGTGGTCGTCTTCGTCATCTCGTAGTCGCGGTACTGGAGCACGTCACCGGGCAGCACGTCTTTCAGGTCGACCTCGTCGCCCCATACGTAGTCGGCATCGCTGTCCGTGGGCCCGCCGAAATCCGACGATGCGCCGGCCCCTGCCTTCTTCAAAGCGCTTTCCGCGAGGTCCCAGCATTCGCCGGCCCCCACGCTCTTGCCGACGTGGCCGCTGGCCCACTGCAAGATCTTCTGATTCAGTGTTGCCATGGCGTCTTCCTCGGTGCGGGACGGCTTTGCGACTTGAACCTCTGCGACTCAAACCTTCTTGTTCGCCGCGATGTCCCAGCCCGCCGTTTTGGCGGCATCGCCCGTGCCGTCGGCCTTTTGCGGAACGTATTCGAACTTGAATTTCGAAAAGTTCAGCGAGATGTTTTCGGTGAGGCGGTCCTCGCCACCGCTGCCGCCGGTGGCGACATGCGCGACGATCAGGTTGCTCAAGGTGAGCTTGATGTACTCGAGCGGTTCTTTGCCGGCCTTGCGCACCACGAACACCGCCTCCTTGATGTGCTCGCCGTTGCAGCACGCCAGCAGCAGCGCATGGGAACTCGCGTCGATGTACTTGGTAAAGGAAAAGTCTTGAACGGAAACCTTGCCGCTGCCGCCGCCGCCGCCCATGTGGCTGGTGCCCGACTGGCTGGCGCCCCAACTCCAGGACATGACATCGATTTCCTTCTTGTGCTTGTCGTCGGACGACTCGCCTTCTACGCCTTCGATCTTGATAAACATGTCTACAGCCATGATGGTCACCTTTCAGTTGTGTTGTGAGAAACAGATCGACTTCCGTGCCGACGCAGCTACAGGGATAACGACCTCAAGTCCCTGAATTCAAAGACTCGCGACAAATTTATTTGGCCCCTTTGGCGGAGGGAAGCTTGGAGACCAGGCGCAATGAAACGGTGAGTCCTTCGAGCTGGTAATGCGGCCGCAAGAAGAACTTGGAGCTGTAGTAACCGGGATTGCCTTCGATCTCTTCGACCACCACCTCGGCCGCGGCCAGGGGCTTTTGCGACTTGGTTTCTTCCGAGGAGTTGGCCGGGTCGCCATCCACGTAGTTCATGATCCATTTGTTGAGCCAGCGCTCCATGTCCGACTTCTCCTTAAAGCTGCCGACCTTGTCGCGCACGATGCATTTCAGGTAGTGCGCAAAGCGGTTGCAGGCAAACAGGTAAGGCAGGCGCGCGGCCAGGTTGGCGTTGGCGGTTGCATCCGGGTCGTCGTACTCCGCAGGCTTGTGCAAAGACTGCGCACCGATGAATGCGGCAAAGTCCGAGTTCTTGCGGTGGATGAGGGACAGCAAGCCGGCCTTCGACAATTCGGCTTCGCGCCGGTCGCCGATGGCGATTTCTGTCGGGCACTTCTGGTCGACGCCGCCGTCGTCGCTCGGAAAAGTGTGGAGCGGCAGGTTCTCGACCGCGCCGCCCGATTCGATGCCGCGAATCCGCGAGCCCCAGCCATAGAGCTTGTACGAGCGATTGATGTTGGTCGCCATCGCATAAGCCGCATTGGCCCATGCGTACTTGTTGTGGTCGGCGCCGGCAACGTCTTCCTCGAAGTCGAACTCTTCGATCGGATTGGTCTTGGCGCCATAAGGCGTGCGCGCGAGGAAGCGCGGCATGCACAGGCCAAGGTACTTGGAGTCGTCGGAGTCGCGCAGCGAGCGCCAGCCGGCGTACTCGGGCGTGCCGAAAATCTTGGTGAGGTCGCGCGGGTTCGCGAGCTCCTGCCACGACTCCATTTGCAGGAGGTTCGAACTGGCGCCGGTGATGAAGGGCGCGTGCGCCGACGCAGCGATCTTCGCCATTTCGCCGAGCAGTTCCACATCGGGCGGGCTCTGGTCGAAGTGATAGTCGCCCACGATGGCGCCGAAGGGCTCGCCGCCGAACTGGCCGTATTCCTCTTCGTAGACCTTCTTGAACATCGGGCTCTGGTCCCAGGCCGCGCCCTTGAATTTCTTCAGGTTCTTGTGCAGTTCCTTCTTGGAGATGTCCATCACCCGGATCTTGAGGAACTCGTCCGACTCGGTGTTGTTCACCATGTAGTGCAGGCCGCGCCAGGCACTCTCGAGCTTTTGAAACTCGTCGTTGTGCAGGATCTGATTGACCTGCGCAGTGAGCTTGGCGTCTATCGCGGCGATCATGGCCTGGATCGACTTGGTCACGTCCTTGCCGATGACGGTGCTGTTGCTCAGTGCCTGTTGCGCGAGTGTGAGCACGGCGGCTTCGACGGCACTCTTGGCCTCGTCGCTGCGCGGCTTGAATTCCTTTTGCAGCAGCGACGAAAAATCGCTGCCGGCAAACGCGACATCTTTCAGCGCGCCTTGTTCAAGTGCTTCTGCCATGGTGCTTTCTCCTCGTTGTCCGTTGAATGGGTAAGGCGTTGCTCAGGCAGCAGGCGCGCTGTCCTCAGGCTTCTTCGTCGCGGCCAGCGTGGCCAGCAGGGCCGGGTCTTCGAGCACCTTGGCCAGCAGGTCTTCGGCGCCGCCCTTGCCATCCATGTAGGTGACGAGGTTCGACAGTTGCGTGCGGGCTTCAAGCAGTTTTTTGAGCGAGTCGACTTTCTTGGCGATGGCGGCTGGCGAAAAGTCGTCCATGTTCTCGAAGGTGATGTCGACCTTGAGGTCACCTTCGCCGGTGAGCGTGTTGGGCACCGAGAACGCGGCGCGTGGTTTCATGGCCTTCATGCGCGTGTCGAAGTTGTCGGTGTCGAACTCCAGGAACTTGCGATCGCCCACTGGTGCCAGCGGGTCGGCGGGCTTGCCGGACAGATCGGCCAGCACACCCATCACGAAGGGCAACTGCACCTTCTTTTCGGCGCCATAGAGCTCCACGTCGTACTCGATCTGGACCCGGGGTGCCCGGTTGCGGGCGATGAATTTCTGACTGCTCTTGGACATGGAAATCTCCTTGCGGATGGTGTGCGGGTCGTTGAAAAGGGAAGGGAGCTAATCGGAACTCGGCCGCTTGCCGGTGACGGTCTCGATGGTGTCCATCGCGTTGGGCGCGAGGTTGGCCATGATTTCGAAGAAGTCGACGCCGATGAGCTTCTTGGCGCGCTCGATGAGCAGCGGCGCCGGGTTGCCGGGTTCGGCCTGTATGAGGTAGCTGATGACACGGTCGAGCATGTGCAGCGCGTCTTGCCGCGTCGTGATTTCGCCGCGCGCTACAGCCGGCGATGCGGCAGTTCCGGACGCGGCGGTTTCGGCTTCCGTTGCTGGCGCGACGTCGGCTTCAGCCTGCACTGGCGACCCGACCGCACTCGCTGCAACCTTGTGGAGCAGATTGCCCAGGCTGCGCAAGCCGTCCATATCGACGGCGTCGTGACGGCCAGTGCGTACGCCGAGCAGCTCGTGCAAGGCCGCGATCGTCGCGCGTACCTCGAGCAGCGATTGCAGGGCGGCCGGATGCTCCGCATGAATCTCTTCGAGCGCACCCTGGATCTGCGCAGTCGAATACGTGGGCTCGCCCCCTGCGGCGCCGATCAGGCTGTGCGCGATCGCGATGTCGCGCACGCGAATGGCACCGACACCGCGCGCTACGCCGACTCGCGCGTCGTACAAGTCGCGCAGCACCATCGCATCGTCGGTGAGTGGCATCAGCGCGTTGAGGCGCATCGTCGGATCGTTGTCGTCGTCGGCATCCAGCTTTGGATGTATGCCGTCCCAGTACGTGTCGAGCAAGCCGGTCAGCAAGCCGAGGCCCGCCGCGAATCCCGGCATGCCGTCGAGTCGCGTGGCGGCGCGCAGCAGCAGCATCGCGGCGCGCACGTCCTTCGATCGTCGCAACACCGCATCGGCCTGTTCGGCGACCTGCCGCCAGTCGGGCTCGACGGCTGGAATGACGGTGTCGCCGAACTGCTGCTCCGCCTTGCCTTGCGCCAGCGATGCCAATGCCGTGAACGCCGGGTCGTACTCCAGATCGTCGCCGCAAGGAGAGGCTTCGTTGATGGGGCGTTGCAGCGCTTCGACGAGTTCGGGGGTCAGCATGTTGCCTGTTCGAGTTGACTGGTGATAATCAAAGATGCCTATGAACGGGTCAATGCAACGAAGGGAATAGCATGCGATCGCCTGGTACACACCGTTTGCCCTATGGTCGGTTTTCCATAGCGACCCTGCGGCGCCGCATGACCGCATCGGGCGTGTTGCTCGCGGGCCTCGCGCTCGCCGGTTGCAGCGCACCTCCTCCTCCGCCCAAGCCGGTGGTGACGCAGGTCTCCATGACGTTGACTGCAGGCCCCGACGCCAATCCAGATGCGCGCCTGCGCCCGTCGCCGCTCACGGTTCGGGTGTATGCACTCAAGTCTCCGGGACCTTTCGAGAGCGCCGACTTCTTCTCGCTGTTCGAAAAAGACCAGGCCACGCTCGGCGCTGAAATGGCGCAGCGCGAAGAAGTTTTGCTGCGACCTGGCGAGAGCAAGAAGCTCGAAATGACGTTGGCCGCAGACGTCAAGGTCATCGGCGTGATGGCGGCGTATCGCGACCTCGAGCGCGCGCGCTGGCGTGAGATCAAGGTGCTGCAGGTCGGCAAGCCGCTGGTGATGACGGCGACCTTCGGAGCGCGTCAGATCACCATCGATCCGAAGTGAGCCGGAAGTGATCTAGGCATCGAAGCGCGCCAGCGGCTGGTCGGCCGGCAGGAAGCGCTCGAACAGATCCGCTGCAAAGGCCGCGCCCGATGCGTCCGCGCCCGAAGGCGTCGAGCCGGTGAGGTACAGCCCGCGCCAGCGTTGCGGGCGACGCTGGTCCTTGATGCGACCGAACAGCGCGTCGGCCAGCTGACGCAACCCTGGTTGCATCGCGCGCACCTGTTCGACGAACGCATGAATCGCCAAGCGATCTGCCGGCGTGCTCGTTTGCCGCAGCAGCGCCATGCGCAATGCATCCAGCCCCTCGATGATCGAGTCGAAGGCTTCGGTCGCGCGCTCGTCGGCGCGGACGCTGGCCGCCGCACCGGCGCCCGCAATGCCCGACCAGCGATAACCGATCACCTGCGTCAGCACGTCTTTCGACAACGACGAGCGCAGCGTGTCGTAGCCGTTCAGTTTCTCGAGACCGGTGACCACGAGGTAGATCGGCAGTCGCAGATGCAGGTGTTCGGCGGCTTCGTCGATCAGGCGGCGCATGCGCATAGCCGATGACTCTTCCGTTGTTCCGGCCGCTCCCGTTGTCGCTGGCAACAGGCTGCTCGCGCTGACGCAAACGACGATGCCGTTCAGCGGCAGGCGTGGCCGCTCCTGCACCAGCACCAGCAACGCCCGGTACCACGAGCGCCGTACGCGTGCGGGGTTCGCTCGCTGCAGCACCTGCGGATCGATTCCGATGGCGACCATCGATGGCAGTGCGTGCCACTGCCAGAAGTGCCAGAAGGGCCGGACTGTGTCGGCGTCGCCCGCCGAAGCACTCGCTGCATCGAGCAGGCGTGGCACATCGGCAGCCGCATCGCCGAGGAATAGAAACCAGGGCGTGCGATACAACGTTGCGCGACCGCCGGTCGAACGCACCGAGGACTGTCGGGCCTGCCGCGGTGCGTCGCCCAGGCCGTCGAGCGTGGCCTGTTCGGCCGGCGATTCGGCAGGGCCGCAGAGCGTGAGCTGCCGCTGCAAATCACGGCACCGCGCCACTCGGCGCCGGCCCGTGATGCGCCACCACAGCGCTGTCGCCCCGCCGATGCAGACGGCCACCAGCAGCCAGAACACGAGCGGGAGCTGGGTCAGCACGGTCACGGCGGGGGTGGCAGTCATCGTTCCGCGGTCTCCAGGAAGAGGAATTCCGCGATCAGCCGGTCGCCGCCCTTGTTGGCGGCGAGCGCCTCACGCAGCTTGAGCAGATACGCCGATGCCAGCTCGAAAGGCGGGCGGTCCGGCGCCTCGGGAAACGGAGAGGGCGACGCCAGCGCGACCACCATCACGGTGCCGAAGGGCGGGTTCACCAGCCAGCTCGAAGGGATGTCCTTGCCGAACACCAGTCGCTGCCCAGCGACGAAACGCGTCGGCTCTCCCGCGCCGCTCAGATGCTGCACCGCGCCGTCGGCCGTGTAGTAGTCGACCCGCACATTGCCCTCGTAGTGCGGTGCGGTCACTTCGATGCGCACGGCATCGCCCTCGCGCAGCCGGCCATCGTGTGCCGATGGCGCCGTCACTTTGAGGTCGAACGTCTTGTCGCGGTTTCGGGTCTGGTACGGCTTCAGGATGGCGACGACCTCGCAATGCGGCCACACGCGCAGCCGCAAGTCGAAGGTGGCGGACGACATGCCGGGCATGGCGCGCACCTCGCGTTCGACCTTGGCGATGTCGTCGACCAGCGGAACGAAGCCGCTGATGTGCAACGCGCTGAAGGCACCGACGGCGCCGGTCACGCCCCAGCTCGCTTGCAGGTCGGCACATGCGTAGCTGCGCAGTTGCTGATCGAGCCGCTGCTCGGCGCTGGCGGCGGTCTGCCGAGGCCCGGCCAGCAGCAGCCACAACAGCGCCATCAACGGGACGAGCACTGCGCCGGCGACGACCGCACGCAGGAGCGCGCGCTCGCGCCGCTCCGGGTCGCGCGGCGGCACTGTGCGGAGCTGGGCGTAAGGCTGCGGCGTGATGCGGTCCTTCGCCAGCGTGGCGATAGCGGCCGGTACCACCGGCAACTGGCGGCCGTGCAAGTCCTTGAGCTTGCCGAGCTCGCCGCCGTCGCCGGCCTCGAAGTAGTACTGGCCGGTAAAGCCGTTGGCCAGCGCGTACCAATACACCTCGCGCACCGCATCGTCGCCTGCCTGCAGGCCGGAGAGGTGATGAAAGAACTCGCTGTGTGCGTTGCTGGAATTGAAGAGCTGCGCCTGCAGCGGTGGGGCAGCGTCGGTCCAGCGGCGCTGCCGCGCGAAAATTTCGTCGAGCCACGCGACCATCGCGAAGGCGGCCGATTCGACCTGCGCGGGTGGGGCGCCGCCTGCCGTTGCTGCCAGTCGCGCCTCTGCGAGCAGCCGGCGTGCTTGTGCCTGTGCATCGGCGCGGGTGGTCGGCTCGGCAACGCCGGCGCGCAAGGGGTCGACGGCGTCGATCGCCAGGCCGTACGAGAAAAGGGCGGAGAACTGATCGAGCAGGCGCGCCATCGATTGCCCGCGTCAGCAGTGGATGAAGACGCACATGCCCATGTCTCGTCCCTCGGGTGTTGAGACGATTCTTTCGAGCCGCGCCGCGCAGCACCATATCCCGTGGGGACTATGCCGTCCGCTCGGCGCAAGCCGCTTGCCGCGCACGCCGAAGGCCGCTATCTTCAAGACTGGTCCATCAAAGCGCGGAACTAGTCATGAAAATCCTGATCGCCGACGACCACCGGCTCGTCATCGAGGCGGTCAAGGCCAAGTTGGCGGAACTCGAGCCGGGCATCGAGTTCGTGCTGGCCATGAGCGTCGACGAGTTACTCGCCGGGGCTTCGGACGACCTCGACCTGGCCGTGATCGACCTCAACATGCCTGGCGCCGACGGCCATGCGCACATCGACGAGATGCGGCGTCGCCATCCGGCCGTGCCGGTGATCGTGCTGTCTGGCTACGAAGATCCGGCCATCATGCGGACCGCGCTCGCGCACGGTGTGCTGGGCTTTATTCCGAAGGCGTATTCGCCCGAGGTGATGTTGTCGGCGGTGCGGCTGGTGCTGGCCGGTGGTGTCTATGTGCCACCGATGATGCTGTCGGCCCTGCCGCCCGGCATCGTGGCGGGCGTGCCGGCAGTGGAGGCGGCCGCGCGCGTCGCGACCCCAGCTGCGGCCCACACGCTCGACCATCTGCGCAACGTGCTGACCGAGCGGCAGGTCGAAGTGCTGCAACTGCTGTCGCAGGGCAAGCCGAACAAGTTGATCGGGCGCGCGCTCGGCATCAGCGAAGGCACGGTCAAGATTCACCTGGCAGCGATCTTTCGGGCGCTGAACGTGCGCAACCGGACCGAGGCGGTCGTCGCTGCGCAAACGCTGGCGGAAGCCTGAGCTCCCGCGTTAGACGAATCGTGGTCAGCTGCTGCGGCCGAGCAGCGCGTCTTTGAGCCGGTAGTCCGCAGGCGACGGGCCGAGCCAGATGCGTACCAGGGCGTTGAAGAACGCCACTTCCTTGATCGGATCACCCTGCATCGCGCCTCTGACCGTGATGACCGTGCCCGTGCCAGGAATCCAGTCGATCGTGAAGGTGTCGCCGGTCTTCAGCGTCTTCTGGTCGGCGAACATCTGGCCCATGCGAAGCAGGCCCGGAATGAGCTGCGAGAACTCCGCGCGCGGTGAGTTGTCTTCGACGCCGCGTGTGAAAAGTTTGCCCAGCTCATTGGCATCGATGTCGCGCAGCATCGTGATGGTCACGCGCTTGGAACCGGTGGCTGCCAGCACCTCTTCAGGCGTTCCGGCCTTCTTGCCCAGGTACAGGCCGGCGGTGTAGACCTTGAAGATCGCCTTGAAGCGAATGCCCGCGCCATTCAGCTGTAGGGTCTCGCCTTTCAGGCTGACGCTGTCTTCGAGCTTGACGCCGGAAACATCGACGGTCGCCGCATTGGCCGTGCTGATCGCGCAGGCGGTGCTGACGGCGACCAGCGACAACAGCGTTGCCGCGATGCGTTGACTAAATCGTGTGGGCATTTCAGTTCTCCTTTTTCCATCCAGAACGCGGATGTTCTTTTGTGTAACTGGATTTTCGGTCGGTCTTGCGTCAGCGGCGTCCGTAGAACCCCGCGCAGGCAAAAGTACGACATGCCGGCCGCTTGCAGCGCGAAAGGCCGCTGCTAAACTCGCGGTCACATGTTCGTTCATCACATCATTCAGACCGGTCAGGGCCGTCGGGGAGCCTGGCCCTGGCGTAGCCCGCACGGCGCCATCTGACTGATCGGCGCGACACTTGTCGCGCCCCCGCGGACCCGAAACGCACGCCACGCACTTGGGTCACCCCCATGAAGACTGATTTGCCGAAATCGACCGACGACGCGTCGTGAGGCAACGGAGAACGAACCTGTGATCACCGAACTCGAATTCAAAAGCCTCAGCGCGCAGGGCTACAACCGCATACCGCTGATGGTGGAGGCCTTCGCAGACCTCGAAACTCCGCTCTCGCTCTACCTCAAGCTGGCACACACCAAAGACGGCGGCAAATACAGCTTTTTGCTGGAATCCGTGGTGGGCGGCGAGCGCTTCGGGCGCTACAGCTTCATCGGCCTGCCGGCGCGCACGTTGATCCGGGCCAGCGGCTTCGGCGCCGCAGCGCGTACGGAAGTCGTGACCGACGGGCAAGTCGTCGAAACTGCCGAAGGCAATCCGCTGGACTTCATCGATGCGTACCAGAAGCGCTTCAAGGTCGCGCTGCGGCCAGGGCTGCCGCGCTTCTGCGGCGGGCTGGCTGGCTACTTCGGATACGACGCGGTGCGCCACATCGAGAAGAAACTCGAAGCCAGCTGCCCACCCGACACGCTCGGCTGCCCCGACATCATGTTGCTGCAGTGCGAAGAGTTGGCCGTCATCGACAACCTTTCGGGCAAGCTCTATCTGATCGTCTACGCAGACCCGACGCGGCCCGAGGCGTACACCATCGCCAAGCGCCGCCTGCGCGAGTTGCGCGACCAGTTGAAGTACTCGGTCAGCGCGCCGCAGGTGAAGCCGACGCAGGCGCATCCAGCCGAGCGATCGTTCGCCAAGGCAGACTATCTGGCAGCAGTGGAGAGCGCCAAGGAGATGATTGCCGGCGGCGAATTCATGCAGGTACAGATCGGCCAGCGCATCAGCAAGCGCTACACCGAGTCACCGCTGTCGCTGTACCGCGCGTTGCGCTCGATGAACCCGTCGCCCTACATGTTCTATTACGACCTGGGCGATTTCCACGTGGTGGCCGCGTCGCCGGAGATCCTGGTGCGGCAGGAGAACATGCCGAACGGCGAGCAGAAAGTGACGATCCGTCCGCTCGCGGGCACGCGTCCGCGCGGCGCGTCGGCCGAGCTCGACAAGGCCGCCGAAGTCGAGCTCCTCAACGACCCGAAAGAGCGCGCCGAGCACGTGATGCTGATCGACCTGGCGCGCAACGACATCGGCCGCATCGCGAAGATCGGCACGGTGAAGGTGACCGAGGCTTTTGCCGTCGAGCGCTACAGCCATGTGATGCACATCGTGAGCAACGTCGAAGGCACGCTGAAAGACGGCATGACCGCCATCGATGTGCTGAAGGCGACCTTTCCGGCCGGCACGCTGACCGGCGCGCCCAAGGTGCACGCGATGGAAGTCATCGACCAGCTGGAGCCCGTCAAGCGCGGCATCTATGGCGGTGCGTGCGGCTACATCAGCTACGCCGGCGACATGGATGTGGCCATCACCATCCGCACCGGCATCATCAAGAACCAGGTGTTGCACGTGCAGGCGGCGGCGGGTGTCGTTGCCGACTCCGTGCCCGAGCTGGAATGGAAAGAAACCGAAGCCAAGGCGCGCGCGCTGCTGCGTGCGGCCGAACTTGTCGAAGAGGGATTGGAATGACTGCCGTCGAACTACAGAACGCACAGAACGACTTCTCGCACGAGATCATCGGCGCCGCCGTCGAGGTGCAGCGCGTGCTGGGCACGGGGCTGCTCGAAAGCGCTTACGCCGCTGCGCTGGAAATCGAACTCGCCGAACGCGAGATCGGTTTTGTCCGCAATGTGCCTTTCGGCGCGATGTACAAGGGCCGGCCACTCGGCGACGTGTACCGCGCAGGATTCGTCGTCGAGCAGTCGGTCGTCGTCGAGTTGAAGGCGGCCGAGTTGCTGACCGACCTGCATCGCGCGCAAGTGATGGCAGCGCTGCGCTTGTCGGGGCTCAAGCTGGCGCTGTTGATCAACTTCAATGTGTTCCCTGTCGTCAAGGGTGTCCATCGGATCGTCGGCAAGCCATGACGCAGGCTATGAACCAAGCCATAAGAGTCCTGATGATCGACAACTACGATTCGTTCACCTACAACATCGTCCAGTATTTAGGTGAGCTGGGGGCGGAGGTCGATGTGGTGCGCAACGACGAGATCACGGTGGCGCAGATCGGCGAGCGTGTGGCGGCGGGTATCACGCGGCTGGTGGTGTCGCCGGGGCCCTGCTCGCCGGCCGAAGCTGGTGTATCGGTGGCAGCCATCGAAGCTTTCGCGGGCAGGCTGCCGATCTTGGGCGTGTGCCTCGGGCACCAGGCCATCGGCGCGGCCTTCGGCGGCAAGATCGTCCGCGCGCAGCAACTGATGCATGGCAAGACGAGCCAGATCACGACCACACGCGAGGGTGTCTTCGCCGGCCTGCCGGGGAAATTCACGGTGAATCGCTACCACTCGCTGGCCATCGAGCGCGACAGCTGTCCGGCCGATCTGGCAGTCACCGCCTGGACCGACGACGGCGAAATCATGGGTGTGCGCCATACCGCTTTTGCGCACGATGTTCGCATCGAAGGTGTGCAGTTCCATCCCGAATCGATCCTGACAGAGCACGGCCACGCCATGCTCAAGAACTTCCTGGAGTGACCGCCTTGACCGCCCTGAAAACAGTCGACCTGCGCAGCGACACCGTCACCCAGCCGACCTCTGCGATGCGCGCTGCCATGGCCGCGGCACCGTTGGGCGACGACGTCTTCGGCGCCGACCCCAGCGTCAACGCACTGCAGGAAAAGATCGCCGACATGCTCGGCTTCGAAGCGGCCCTGTTTGTACCGACCGGCACGCAAAGCAACCTCTGCGCGATCCTGTCGCACTGCGGTCGCGGTGACGAGTACATCGTCGGCCAGCAGGCGCATGCGTATCGCTGGGAAGGCGGAGGTGCCGCGGTGTTCGGCAGCGTGCAGCCGCAGCCGCTCGACCATGCGGCCGATGGCACCTTGCCGATCAGTGCGATCGAAGCCGCCATCAAGCCCGACGATGCGCACTTTGCGCGCACAAGGCTGCTGGCGCTGGAGAACACGCTGGGCGGCAAGCTCTTGCCGTTCGACTATGTGCAGGCCACGACCGATCTGGCCAAGGCCAAAGGATTGCAGCGGCACCTCGATGGCGCGCGGTTGTTCAATGCGGCGGTGGCGCAGGCTGCCCGGGGCGGTGGCGATGTTCGCGTCGAGGCACGGCGTATCGCGCAGTGCTTCGACAGCGTGTCGGTGTGCTTCAGCAAGGGCCTCGGCGCACCGATCGGCTCTGCGTTGTGCGGCTCGCGCGAGCTCATTGCGAGCGCTCACCGTATTCGCAAAATGGCCGGTGGTGGTATGCGGCAGTCCGGCTTTCTGGCTGCAGCCGCATCGCATGCGCTCGACCATCACATCGATCGGCTGGCCGACGATCACGCGCTGGCAAAGCGGCTTGCGGCAGGACTGGCGGGTATCGACGGGCTCATGGTCGAGGCGCCGCAGACCAATATGGTTTTCGTCGATCTCACCGGTGCTGTCAAAGAACGCTCGGCCGAGTTGCTGGCCGCGTTGAACGCGCAAGGCGTTCACACGATGGGCTTGTACCGGCTGCGCTTCGTCACGCACCTCGATGTGGATGCGGCGGGCGTCGATCGTGCAGTGACTGCCATCCGTGTCTTCTTCAACGCCTGAATCAAAAATCCAAGAGACACGACATGATCACTCCGCAAGAAGCATTGCAACGGACCATCGAACATCGCGAGGTGTTTCACGACGAGATGCTGCACATCGTGCGGCTCATCATGAGCGGCGAGTGTTCGCCCGTGATGATGGCCGCGCTCATCACGGGCCTGCGCGTCAAGAAGGAAACCATCGGCGAGATCACCGCTGCCGCACAAGTGATGCGAGAGGTGTCGACCAAGGTGACGGTAAAGGACACCAAGCATCTGGTCGACATCGTCGGCACCGGCGGTGACGGCTCGCACACCTTCAACATCTCGACCTGCTCGATGTTCGTCGCGGCCGCGGCTGGCGCCAAGGTGAGCAAGCACGGCGGCCGCAGCGTGTCGAGCAAGTCGGGCAGCGCCGACGTGCTGGAGTCGCTGGGCGTCAACATCAACCTGAAGCCCGAGCAGATCGCGAAGTGCATCGAGGAGGTCGGCATCGGTTTCATGTTCGCGCCTAACCATCATCCGGCGATGAAGAACGTTGCGCCGGTGCGCAAGGAACTCGGCATCAAGACCATCTTCAACATCCTGGGCCCACTGACCAACCCTGCCGGCGCACCCAACATGCTGATGGGCGTGTTCCATGCCGACCTGGTCGGCATCCAGGTGCGAGCGCTGCAGCGGCTCGGGACCGAGCACGCACTGGTGGTTTATGGCCGCGACGGCATGGACGAGATTTCGCTGGGCGCCTCGACGTTGGTCGGTGAACTGAAAAACGGTGAGATCCGCGAGTACGAGTTGCATCCGGAAGATTTCGGTTTCGCGATGTCGAGCAACCGCGCATTGCGCGTGGAGACGCCCGACGAGTCAAAGGCGATGTTGCTCAGCGTGCTCGACAACGCGCCCGGCGCGGCGCGTGACATCGTCGTGCTGAACGCCGGCGCCGCGCTGTATGCAGCGAACGTCGTCGATTCGGTGCTGGCTGGCGTGGAGCGTTCGCGTGCGGTGATCGAATCGGGCGCGGCCAAGGCCAAGCTGGCCGAGTTTGTCTCAGCGACGAACACGGCAGCCATGAACACCGCGGGAGCGCACTGACATGTCCGCCGACATCCTGAACAAGATCGTTACGGTCAAGCACGAAGAAGTGGCCGCTGCAAAGCGCCGTACGCCGCTCGAGCGCATTCGCTTCGACGCCGAGAGCCGCGTGCTGACGCGCGATTTCGTCGGCGCGATGCGCGCAAAGATCGCAGCGGGCCAGGCGGCGGTGATCGCCGAGGTCAAGAAGGCGAGTCCGAGCAAAGGCATCATTCGCGAAGACTTCATTCCGGCCGACATCGCGCAAAGTTATGCCGAGGGCGACGGCACAGCGGGCAGCGTCAGCGCGGCCTGCCTTTCAGTGCTCACGGACAGGCAATTTTTCAAGGGCGAGATCGACTACCTGAAGCAGGCACGGGCGTCTTGCGACCTGCCGGTGTTGCGGAAGGATTTCATGGTCGATGAGTGGCAGATCTACGAGTCGCGCGCGATCGGCGCCGATGCCATCCTGCTGATCGCATCGGTGCTCGACGATGCGCAGATGAAAGACTTCGAGGCGATCGCGCTGGGGCTCGGCATGGCGGTACTGGTGGAAGTGCACGATGCGGTGGAGTTAGACCGTGCGCTCAGGCTCAAGACGCCGCTCGTCGGCGTCAACAACCGCAATCTGCGCAACTTCGAGGTGTCGATCCAGACCACGATCGATCTGCTGCCCAGGCTGCCAGCCGATCGGTTGCTGGTTACCGAATCCGGCATTGCGACGCGGGACGACGTGGCCGCTCTGCGCGCTGCAGGGGTTCAGGCCTTTTTGGTCGGCGAAGCGTTCATGCGCGCCAAAGAGCCAGGCGAGGCGCTCGCCGATTTGTTCAAGTGAGCCGCGCGCCATATGGTCAATTGACGCGCGCCGATCCGGCGGACTGGCCTGTGGCTCCCGGCTGGCAGCCGCTCGTCGACACGTTTTTTGCGAGCGCAGCGGGTCAAAAGCTTTTGGGCTTTTTGCAAGCGCGACTGGCCGCTGGTGCAGTCATCTTTCCGCCGCGCCCGCTCCGCGCGCTGGAGCTCACACCCCCTGAGGAAGTGCGCATCGTCGTCCTCGGACAAGACCCGTACCACGGTCGCGGCCAGGCGGAGGGGCTGGCGTTTTCCGTGGCGCCGGGCGTCAGGGTGCCGCCGTCGCTGCGCAATATCTTCAAGGAACTGGAGCGTGATGTCGGTACACCCCCGCCACCGTTTCCCGAGCCTGGGGGCAGCCTGGTCGAGTGGGCTAAAAAGGGTGTGCTGCTGCTGAACACCTGCCTCACGGTCGAAGAAGCGCAGCCTGCCAGTCATGCGGGTCGCGGCTGGGAAATCTTGACCGACGCTGTCATTCGCCATGTCGGCGCCGGCAACGATCCGGCGATGTTCATGCTGTGGGGTGCACATGCGCAGAGCAAGCGGGTGTTGATCGACATGCAGCGCCACAAGGTGCTGACGGCGAACCATCCGTCTCCGCTGTCGGCACTGCGGCCGCCCCTGCCGTTTATCGGCTGCGGGCATTTCAGTCAGGCACGTGCCTGGCGAGAGGCGCAGCGTTCCGTGTCCGGTGGACGCGCCGGGATTTAGGCGCTCTTGGTGCGCAAGGAACTCGAAAGCGCCTCCGAACCATGCTATATTCCGCGGTTCGCCGGAGAGGTGGCCGAGTGGTTAATGGCAGCAGACTGTAAATCTGCCCTCTTACGAGTACGCTGGTTCGAATCCAGCCCTCTCCACCAGCGACGAAATGGATTTTCAAGGGCGTTTGGCACCGTGAGAAACGGGCATTTGGGGTGCGCTGATGGCTCCCGATGCGGGAGTAGTTCAATGGTAGAACCCCAGCCTTCCAAGCTGATGACGCGGGTCCGATTCCCGTCTCCCGCTCCAGAAATTCCGGATCGCCGCAGGAATGCGTTGGTTTGTACAGGCCCTTTTGGCTCAGTGGTAGAGCACCCCCTTGGTAAGGGGGAGGTCGCGGGTCCGATTCCCGCAAAGGGCACCAGTTTTGGGGTTGCAGCGCCTGGTTTGCAGCTCGCGTAGATACGTTGATATCTTTTTTTTCGGAGTCGAGAAAATGGCAAAAGGAAAATTCGCCCGTACCAAGCCCCACGTGAACGTGGGCACCATCGGTCACGTCGACCACGGCAA
>NZ_JASJXG010000033.1:0-53094 GCF_035018765.1 Variovorax sp. RTB1 | reverse complement strand
GCATGGGCAGCCCAGCGACGGGCGGGAAAATTCAGGCGGGTGGGCGTGTGTGGCATGGGTTCGGTCTCGTCTGTGTCTTGGGGCGTTCGCAAGTCTAGGCCTGCGTGCCCCGTCACGCCGAAGGGTGGCTAGGGCAATCCCTGATGGTCGCCTGAAACCGGTTTCATACAATCCGCTTCGTTGAAACGAAACCCGTCGCACGCGGGTCGCACGAGTGAACTATCAATTCCAGTTCGATGCAGTGTTCGCGGCATGGCCGCTGCTGCTCAAGGGCACCTGGATCACCATCCAGCTGTCGCTGATCGCGACCGTGCTCGGCCTGGTCGTCGCCATCTTCTGTGCATGGGGCAAGACCTCCGGTCCGGGCTGGCTGCGCTTCGTGATCAATGCGTACATCGAGGTCATTCGCAACACGCCTTTCCTCGTCCAGCTTTTTTTCTTCTTCTTCGCGCTGCCGGCCATCGGGCTGCGCTGGTCGCCGCAAACCGCCGCGCTGGTGGCGATGGTGGTCAACCTCGGCGCCTATGCGACCGAGATCATCCGTGCCGGCATCGAGTCGATTCCCAAGGGACAGATCGAAGCGGGCCGCGCGCTCAACCTGAAGGCGTGGGAAATCTTTCGCTTCGTGATCATCAAGCCGGCGTTGAAGGCGATCTACCCGGCGCTCACCAGCCAATTCATTTTGCTGATGCTGAGTTCGGCCGTGGTGTCGGTGATCTCGGCGGACGACCTCACCTCTGTCGCCGCCAACCTGCAGTCGCAGACCTTTCGCAGCTTCGAGATCTACATCGTCGTGGCTGCGATCTACCTGCTGCTGGCGCTCGCTTTCTCGGCGTTGTTCAAGCTGATCTATCAGCGCACGCTCAACTATCCGGACCGCCGGTAAGGCAGGGGCACCACGACCATGCGTACCTTCGGCTTTCCCGAATTCATGTTCATCCTCGAGGCGGCGCGCTGGACGCTGGCCTTGTCGCTCATCGCTTTCATCGGCGGCGCCGTTCTGGGCCTGATCATCGCGTTGATGCGCACGTCGGACTCGATGGCGGCGCGCCGCGGGTCGACCGTGTTCATCCAGATCTTTCAGGGCACGCCGCTGCTGCTGCAACTGTTCCTGATCTTCTTCGGCGCTCCGGTGCTCGGCTTCGACATCAACCCGTGGTTCGCCGCAGGTGTCGCACTGATCCTGAACAGCGCCGCCTTCCTCGGCGAGATCTGGCGCGGCTGCATCGAGGCGGTACCGAGCGGTCAGCGTGAAGCGGCCGAAGCGTTGAGCCTGAAGTACGTCGCCCGCATGCGCGACGTCGTGTTGCCGCAGGCATTCAAGATCGCTTTGGCGCCGACGGTTGGCTACCTGGTGCAGATCATCAAAGGCACATCGCTGGCCGCGATCATCGGCTTCACCGAGATCACGCGCGCCGGCCAGATCATCAACAGTGCGACTTTCCAGCCGCTCGTTGTCTTCTCGGTCGTGGCGGTCATCTACTTTGCGATCTGTTGGCCGCTTTCGCTGCTGGCGGCTCGCATCGAGCGCCGGGGTGCCCGTACTTTCACGCGCTGATTCCCAGTCCAATCACATTCACATACCTAGGAGATAACGAATGTCCCATCCTATTTTTCGCCGCGCTTTGACGGGTGCCATGGCCGCATTGGGTCTTGGCGCCGCGCTTGTCGCTTTTTCTCCGCTCGCGTTTGCACAGTCCATGGCCGACATAAAGAAGAAGGGCGAGATCACCATCGGGGTGATGGTCGACGTACCGCCGTATGCGACCACCGACGTCCAGAATCAGCCCGATGGCTATGACGCCGACGTGGCCAAGTTGCTTGGCAAGGACTGGGGCGTCAAGGTCAACACCGTGACGGTGACCGGCCCGAACCGCATTCCCTATGTGCTGACCAACAAGGTCGATGTGTTGGTCGCCGTGCTCGCCATCACGCCCGAACGGTCGAAGCAGGTTCAGTTTTCGTCGCCATATTCGGCCGCGACCATCGTTCTCTACGGGTCGGTCAAATCACCCATCAAGAGCGCAGCCGATCTGAAGGGGATTCGCGTTGGCGTGGCGCGTGCGAGTACGCAGGACGTGGCGCTGTCGGCAGTGGCACCTGAAGGTACCGAGATCCGCCGCTTCGACGACGATGCTTCGGCCATGCAGGCGCTGATCTCGGGCCAGGTCGACGCCATCGGCTGCCCCACCACCGTTGCAGCGCAAATCGCCAAGCGCGTGCCTGCCAACACATTCGAAGAGAAATTCGTGGTGCGCCAGCAATTCATGGGCATCGTCATGCGACTCGGGCAAGACGATCTGCTGAAGAACCTGAACGAGTTCGTTGCGCGAAACACCGCAAACGGCGAACTCAACAAGCTGTATAGAAAATGGCTGGGCGTCGATCTGCCGAAGATGCAGTGATGGCGGTCGATTCGATCATCCGCATCGAAGCGGTCAACAAGTGGTACGGCACTTTCCAGGTGCTGACCGACATCGACCTCGACGTGAAGCAGGGTGAGCGCATCGTGGTGTGCGGGCCTTCGGGCTCGGGCAAGTCGACGCTGATTCGTTGCATCAACAGGCTCGAGACCGTGCAAAAGGGAAAGATCGTCGTCGACGGCATCGACCTCACGGCCGGCGGCAAGAACGTCGATGCGGTGCGGGCCGAGGTCGGCATGGTGTTCCAGCAGTTCAACCTGTTCCCGCACCTGACGATTTTGCAAAACTGCACGCTGGCGCCGATGCGCTCGCGCGGCATGACGAAGCCGCAAGCCGAGGAAGTCGCGATGAAGTACCTCACGCGCGTGCGCATCCCCGAGCAGGCGCACAAGTACCCGAGCCAGTTGTCGGGTGGCCAGCAGCAGCGCGTGGCGATTGCTCGCGCACTCTGCATGACGCCGAAGATCATGTTGTTCGACGAGCCGACCTCTGCGCTCGACCCCGAGATGGTCAAGGAAGTGCTTGACACCATGATCAGCCTGGCCGACGACGGCATGACGATGCTGTGCGTCACGCACGAGATGGGCTTTGCCCGCAGCGTGGCCGACCGTGTGATTTTCATGGCCGACGGCAAGATCCTCGAACAAGCGCCGCCCGCCGAATTCTTCGGCAATCCGAAGAACGAAAAGCTCAAGCAGTTTCTCGGGCAGATCCTCAGCTCGAATCAGGCGCATTGATGTCCACCGTTCTCGTTTCGCTGTCGTCTTTCGGCGCTGCCGAAGTCGGCCGCCATGGTCAGTTGTGGTACGCCCAGTTGGCGAAATCCGCCGGTGCGGACTCGGTCGAAGTGCGCGGCGAAATGCTGCGCGATGCGGCGACTGAATTGCCTGCGCTGGCTGGCCTGGCTTCGGTCTACTCGAGTCCCGAAGGCTTGTGGGCCGAAGGCGGCTGGCTCGACAGCGCCGCGCTGGGTCGCGGCATCGCGGCAGCGACCACACTCGGTGCCAAGCGGTTGAAGATGTCGATCGGTGACTTTCGGGCCAGCTCGCACGGATCGCTGTGGGGCCTGAAGGTGCAGTTGTCCGAGACGCGCATCGAGCTCCTGATCGAGAACGACCAGACCGTATCGGCGGGCTCGCTGCCGGCCTTGATGACCTTCTTCAATGCGGCGGAGAGCGCCGGCATTTCACTCGGAATGACATTCGACATGGGCAACTGGCACTACGTCGGTGAATGTCCGATCGAGGCGGCCAAGGCGCTCGGCAAACGCGTGCGCTATGTCCATTGCAAAGGCGTGCAACGGCTGCCTGCGAAGTGGGTGGCGGTGCCGCTCGCTGAATCCGCAGCACCCTGGCGTGCGCTGTTCCGGGTCTTGCCAGCCGATGTGCCGCGCGCCATCGAATACCCGCTGACGGGCGACGACCTGCTGGCCGTGGCGCGCGAGCAGATCGCGTTCGTCCGCGCGTTGTGAGCGCACTGGAATCCGCATGACAGACGCTGCCCTCGACATCGCGCTGTTCGATGTCGCGCTGTTCGGGGAAGCGATGCTGTTGCTGGTCGCCGACCGGCCCGGTCCCCTCGAGAACGCCGAGTCTTTTTACAAGCGTACCGCCGGCGCCGAAACCAACGTGGCCATTGGTTTGGCGCGCCTTGGACTCAAGGTCGGCTGGGCCAGTCGGCTGGGCACCGATTCGATGGGGCGCTACCTGATCGCAGCCATGAAGGGCGAGGGCATCGATTGTTCGCATGTGATTTGCGACGCAGCACAGCGCACCGGCTTTCAGTTCAAAGGTCGCGTGACCGACGGCAGCGATCCGCCGGTCGAGTACCACCGCAAGGGTTCGGCTGCGAGCCAGATGGGGTCGGCCGATGTCGACGAGGCATGGCTGCGATCGGCGCGACATCTGCACGCCACCGGCGTCTTCGCAGCCATCTCCGACACGAGCCTGCAAGCTGCGCTGAAAACGATGGACGTCATGCGCGCGGCAGGCCGCAGCATCTCTTTCGACCCTAACCTGCGGCCGACGCTCTGGACTTCGACCGAGGCCATGCGGCATTGGATCAACGAGCTTGCGTCGCGTGCCGACTGGGTCTTGCCAGGCTTGGAAGAAGGCTTGCTCCTGACCGGCGAAACCGAGCCGGAAGCCATCGCTAAGTTCTACCGCCGGCTCGGCGCGAAACTGGTCGTGGTCAAGCTCGGTGCCCAGGGCGCTTACTACGACAGTGACGTGGTCGGCACGGGCTGCATCGAAGGTTTTCCCGTGGCGGAAGTGATCGACACCGTAGGCGCCGGTGACGGCTTTGCCGCTGGTGTCGTCAGCGCGCTGCTCGAAGGCAAGAGCGTGCCGGAGGCCGTCCGTCGCGGCGCCTGGATCGGCGCGCGCGCGGTGCAGGTGCTGGGCGATACCGAAGGCCTGCCGACGCGGGCACAACTCAATGAGGCAGGACTGTGACAGTGACTATGACGCGCAAGAACGTATTGGTGTTTCGCGATCTCCCCGAAGATCAACTGGCTCGTCTGCGAGCGGCGCATGAAGTGACGGTGGCCGATCCGCGCACGCTGCCCGACGTGTTCAACGCCGCGCTGCCGACGACGCACGGACTCATCGGCGCTAGCCATCCGGTCGACGCGGCGCTGCTCGATGCAGCACCGCGACTCGAGGTGATTTCCAGCATTTCGGTCGGCGTCGACAACTACCCGCTGGCCGAGCTGAATGCGCGCGGCATCGTGCTGTGCCACACACCCGGCGTGCTCACGGAAACCGTGGCGGACACGGTGTTCGTGTTGTTGATGGCCACGCAACGGCGTGTGGTCGAGCTGGCGAATCTGGTGCGCGATGGGCAATGGAAGAGCAGCGTGGGCGAAGACTTGTTCGGCTACGACGTGCACGGCAAGACGCTCGGCATCCTCGGCTTCGGGCGCATCGGTCAAGCGGTGGCGCGTCGTGCGGCGCTCGGCTTCGGCATGCCGGTTCTGTATCACTCGCGCCGCGCGGTCGACCTTGCTACGCAAGCACCGGAACTTCAAGGCCGCGCCACCCACACGCCGCTCGATGCGCTGCTCGCGCAGTCGGATATCGTGCTGGCGATGCTGCCTTTGTCTGATGCAACGCGCGGGATGATCGATGCGAAGTTCTTCGCGCGCATGAAGCCGGGTGCGGCTTTCATCAATGTGGGCCGCGGCGCAACGGTCGATGAGGCCGCGTTGCTGGCCGCACTCGATCAAGGCAGCCTTCGTGCAGCCGGGCTCGATGTGTTCGCGAAAGAACCACTGCCGCTCGATTCACCGCTGCGCACGCATCCGCGCGTCACGCCATTGCCGCACATCGGCTCGGCCACGCACGAGACGCGACACGCGATGGCTGCGCTGGCCACTACCAACTTGCTGCAGGCGTTGGCGGGGGAGCAGCCGACTGCCGCGTACGACACGGCCGCAGGTTGACCGCAAAGGCTTCCTTGCAGCGCCCCGGCAAATCCACCATCGCCGATGTGGCAGCGGCGGCGGGCGTCTCGAAAGCGACGGTCTCGCGCTTTCTGAATCACCGCGAACGATTGCTGAGCCCCGACATCGCGACGCGCGTCGAAACCGCCATCGCCGCGCTCGGTTATTCGCCGAGCCCGATGGCGCAAGCGCTGAGCCGCGGTCGTTCGCGCCTCATCGGCCTGATCGTCGCGGACATCACCAACCCCTATTCGGTGGCGGTGTTGCGCGGCGCCGAGAAGGCCTGTCAGGACGCTGGCTACCTCGTGATGCTGTTCAACCTGGGCAACGACGTCGATCGGGAGCGCGAGGCGATCGATGCACTGGCCGGGTACCAGGTCGACGGCTTCATCCTCAATACGTTGGGCCGCGGCGCGGGTCTGGTCGATGCCGATGCGCTGCATGGCAAACCGGCGGTGCTGGTCGACCGTCGGCACGCGGGCATGCACACCGACTTCGTCTCACTCGACAACCGTTCTGCGATGCGAGCTGCCTGCGGGCATCTGGTCGATGGCGGCTATCGCGAATTGCTTTACATCACCGAACCGTCGAAGGGCGTGAGTTCACGGCGCGAGCGCACAGCGGCTTTCGGCGCCTGCATGACCGCGCACCAGCCGAAGGTAGCGGGAGAAGTCTTCGAGAGCGTAGGAGATGGAGGTGCAGCGCTCGACGAAGCACTGCGTGCACTGCGCAAGCGCGCCATGCGGGGTCAGCGAACAACTTCTGGCAAAGGTGCCGCAGTCATTGCCGGCAACGCAGTCGTCACGCTGCGCGTGGCGCAGGCGATGGCGCGGCTCGATCTGCAGTTCGGACGCGACATCGGCTTCGTGGGATTCGACGACCCGGACTGGGCCTCGTTGATCGGGCCGGGACTCAGCACCATCTCGCAGCCGACCGACGAGATCGGCCGCGCGGCAGCGAATTGTCTGATCGAACGGTTGAAGGGGCTTGATTCGGCACCGCGGCAGTTGTTGCTGCCGGGGGAGCTGGTGGTGCGAGGATCTTCGCTGCGCGTGGCGGGCTGATCAGCCTACTTCAGCGATCAGCTCGATCTCCACACAAGCACCCATCGGGATCTGCGCCACGCCGAACGCGCTGCGCGCATGCGCGCCTTTGACGGCGCCAAAGACTTCCGCGAAGAGCTCGCTGGCGCCGTTGGTGACCAGATGCTGTTCGGTAAAGGTGGGCGCGGAATTGACCAGGCTCATGACCTTGACGATGCGCGTGATCTTGTTCAGATCGCCGACTGCCGCATGCAGGGTGCCGAGCAGGTCGATGGCGATGGCGCGGGCCGCCTTCCTGCCTTCGTCGGTGCCGATGTTGACGCCCAGCTGGCCGACCCATGGCTTGCCGTCTTGCTTGGCGATGTGACCCGACAGAAAGATCAGGTTGCCGGTTTGCACGAAGGGCACATAGGCCGCGGCGGGCACGGAGACGGCGGGCAGGGAGATGCCGAGTTGGGTCAGTTTGTCGTAAACGCTCATGGGGATTCCGAAAGAAGGGCAGCGTCAGCGCTGCGATTGGGATTGAGATTGAGATTGAGATTGAGATTGGGATGAAGACGCAGAACCGGCGGCAGCGAGTGCAGCAGCCGCTTTCGCTTCGCGCTCCCGCAACTCTTCGGCAGGCTGCACCGTCACGCCGACATGCAGCGTATGCCTGGCGCCGCCGTGCAGCACGCCGCGCATCGGAGACACGTCGGAATAGTCGCGGCCCAGCGCCAGCGTCACATAGTCTTCGCCAGGCTGGCGACCGTTGGTGGGATCGAAGTCGGCCCAGTCGCCAGCGCTTCCCGCGCCGTCGCCGCGGCCCGGCAGGTACACCGATACCCAGGCATGCGAAGCGTCGGCGCCGATGAGGCGGGCCTTGCCGGGCGGTGGTTGCGTGAGCAGGTAGCCGCTCACATAGCGCGCCGGCAGACCCATCGTGCGAAAGCACGCGATCATGATGTGCGCGAAGTCCTGGCAGACGCCTTTGCGCTGCGCCAGTGCCTCGACCGCGGGCGTGTTGATCTCGGTGCTTTCAGGCTCGTAGTCGAAGTCGCGGTACATGCGCTGCGTCAAGTCCATCGCGACGTCGAAGGTCGGCCGGCCGGGCACGAAGCTGGGCCGTGCATAGGCCGCGAAATTGTCGTGACGCGGCACGTAAGGCGACGGAAAGACAAAGTCCGAGGCGGCATCGAAGGTCGTGCCCTTGCGGTAGATGAAGCGCTCGCGGACCGCTTCCCAAGCCAGGTCGCGTGCCACGGCCGGCGAGAGCACGGGGGTCTTCGTATCGACCACGCTTTCAGCGATGACGATCAACTCGTCGTGCGTCGAATCGAGCGCAAAAAATGCGCGTGCGTTGCCGTACAAATCAGGCAACTCGCTGCGTTGCGCCGGCTCGGGCGTGATGCGCAGCGTGTGGCTCACGAGCCGCTGCGATGCGGTGGCGAGCGGCTTCAAGTGCGCAAGGTGCTGCGCCGTCTCGACGGGCGGCGTGTAGTCGTAGCGGGTTTCGTGGGTGACGTGCAGCAGCATGTTTGGCTCCGGTGCGTTCCGGCTAGGCTCCGACGGAGCGAAGCGATTCGGACGTCAGGGTGAAGTAGCGAATGCCGATCGCGTCCGACACATGGTAAGCCGCCAGCTCGCACGCGCCGAACAGGTCCACGAGGGCGGGGTACTGGGCCTCGGCGCCGGCTTCGCACATGCGTTCCAGCGTCCAGCTGGCGGGGTCGGGCAGCTCGTAGGAGAGCGCACTCAGCTTGCCCGGCGCGCTGCCGGCCAACTTCGCAATGCGGCCCCGCAGCGTCTGTGTGACCCATGCCAGCGAGCGCGGATTGTCCCCGTCGAGCACCAGCAGGTCGACCATCGTTGCAACATCGCGGCGCTGTTGGTAACGCGCATGAAAAGTGATGGTGCTGTCG
The DNA here is from genome assembly GCF_035018765.1 of Variovorax sp. RTB1. Classification (NCBI taxonomy): domain Bacteria; kingdom Pseudomonadati; phylum Pseudomonadota; class Betaproteobacteria; order Burkholderiales; family Comamonadaceae; genus Variovorax; species Variovorax sp. RTB1. The sequence continues at coordinate 44,285 of NZ_JASJXG010000033.1, read as the reverse complement.
AACAGGGCGATCATCGCCTCGAAGCCACCGATCTCGTGAACGGCGCCGTTCGCGAAGCCGGCTGCGAGTGCGCTCGACAGGAAGCCCAGCCGCTCGATGTGGCGACCGATCGACAGCAGGCGCCAGGCATCGTCCCGCGTCATGCGGTCGGTCTGGGCACCGGTCATGGCCGCAAGGGCTGCGCTGGCGGCTTCGAGTGATCGCATGGCCGCGCCGGTGGCGTAGCTGCCTTCGCCGACTTCACCCGCCTGCTCCACGCTGCGGCGCAGGAATTCGTCTTCAGCGCGAACGATCTGGTTCCAGTGATCTTGCGAAAGACGTTCTCGCACTGCGGCGGCCGATTCACGGATACAGCGAAGACTGAAGCCGACGCTGCCGCCCTTGTCGACATTGCCCAACTCGGCGATGAGCGCGCGCTCGAACACACGGCGCGATTTGGGAGCGCTCGGAACGTCGCGTGGCACCAGTGCATTGCGCAGCGCCAGGCGATGCAGCCAGGCGAGGAGCGGGCGCGATGACTGGTCTTCGCCACGCAGCAGATCGAGGGTGAGGCGCGACAAACGCACGGCGTTTTCGGCGCGTTCGGTGTAGCGGCCCAGCCAGAACATGTGTTCGGCGGCACGGCTCGTGACCGGGGCCCGATGGCGCGCCAGCGACGCGGGCGTGGCGTGCGGTTGCAGCAGGGTGGTGCGGTCGACCTCGCCGTGCGTTTGCACCCAGACGTCGGCACTGCTGCCGCCACGCTGCATCGATGCAATTTGCGCGTTGGAGCCGGTGAGCCTCGCCAGGCCGCCGGGCAGTACGCGCCAGGACTGGGCGCCATCGCTCACTGCGAAGACGCGCAGCAGCATGGCGCGCGGCGCGATGTGGCCGGGGCTGAGGTCGGCCGTCCAGGTCGGCATCTGCGACAGCGGGAGGTAGCTTTGAACGGTGTGCGCTTCGCCCTGTCGCACGATGCGGCCGGCCCACTCGTCGAGTTCGCGGCGACCCAACTGGCTGCCGAGCACTGCCTCGAAGGTGGTGTGCGCGTTGGAGCCGGGGTAGGTGGGCTTGATGGCGCAATCGCCGAGCTGCGGCAGCACGGCTTCCATGGCCGCGCGCTCGCCGCACCACCAGGTCGGCAAGGCGGGGAGCTGCAGCTTTTCGCCGATGAGCCGACGCGCCAGTGCGGGCAAGAACCCAAGGAGCGCCGGCGATTCGAGGAACGCCGAGCCCGGCATGTTGGCGACGAGAAGGTTGCCGGCGCGAATAGCCTGTAGCAAGCCCGGTACGCCGAGCGTCGAGTCGGGGCGCAGTTCGAGCGGGTCAAGGTATTGGTCGTCGAGCCGCTTGATGAGGCCGTGCACCGGCCGCAAGCCTTGCAAGGTCTTGAGATAGAGCCGCTGGTCGCGCACGGTGAGGTCGCTGCCTTCGACCAACGTTACGCCGAGGTAGCGCGCGAGGTACGCGTGCTCGAAGTAGGTTTCGTTGTACGGGCCGGGCGTCAGCAGGGCGATATGCGGCGGCGCGCCCGCGGGGCACATGGCCTGCAGGCCCTCCATCATTGCGCTGTAGGTCGAAGCCAGTCGCTGCACGTCGAGCGCTTCGAACGCCTGCGGAAACTGACGTGAGATCGCGAGCCGGTTTTCGAGCAGGTAGCCGAGGCCTGAAGGCGCTTGCGTGCGCTGCGACACGACCCACCAGTTGCCGTCGGGGCCGCGAGCGAGATCGAACGCCGTGATGTGCAGCCATGTATCGCCGGGCGGTTTGACGCCGTGCATCGGCCGCAGGTAGCCCGGATGGCCGCGCACCAGCGCCGCCGGCAACAAGCCTTCTGCCAGCAATTGCTGCGGACCGTAGACGTCTGCCATGACGCGATCGAGCACGCGCACGCGTTGCAGCACGCCGGCCTCGATCTGCGCCCAGCTTTCGGGCGAGACGATGAGCGGAAACAGGTCGAGCGACCAAGGCCGCTGCGGACCGTCGGCGTCTGCATAGACGTTGTAAGTGACGCCGTTGTCGCGAATCTGCCGTTCAAGACTGACGGCGCGGCGCGGCAGGTCGCTGAAGCTGCCTGAGCCCAGGTTCTCGAAGAACTTGCCCCAGGCTGGTGTCAGCGGCGGCTTGTCTTGCGGTCCTGCGGCTTCTTCAGGCGCCGGCACTGGAGGCGCGGGCTGAGCCGACGCCGTGTCGTACAGCGGTGCGCCGGGCGGCGGGTTGACGGTTCGCGCCGGCGTCGGCCGCGTGGCCTCGCCTCGCAACTCATCGTAATGACCGGGCGCGGCGGCAGGCGCAAGCGATGAGGCAAGCGCGGCGGGTGATTCGAGCGCTTGCGCGCCGAAGAGAGATTCGTTCAGAGGTTCCACAGACTGTGGATTGTCACATCGCGCTCACTTTGATGGAGTGACCACTAAACGAAATAACCGGCTGAAGTGTGGCTAGACACAATCAACGACGCAGATCGAGCGTGAACGGGAACTCGCGGCTGCCCGCCAGTTCGATGGTCGCTGGCGGCGTATTGAGCACGCCGGGGGTGTGGCCCATGCGCGTAAAGCGCGAGTGGCGCCGGCTCTCGGCCTCGTAGGCATTCACCGGAAATGTCTCGTAGTTGCGACCACCCGGATGCGCCACGAAGTATTGGCATCCGCCCAGCGAACGCTTCATCCAGGTGTCGACCAGGTCGAAGGTCAGCGGTGCATGCGCGCCGATGCTCGGATGCAGCGCCGACGGCGGATTCCAGGCTTTGTAGCGCACGCCGGCCACGAACTCGCCGGTGGTGCCGGTGGGCTGCAGCGGCAGCACCTTGCCATTGACGGTGATGACGTGGCGGCTCTCGTTCAGGCCGGTCACGCGAACTTCGATTCGCTCCAGCGACGAGTCGACATAGCGAACGGTGCCGCCCGAGGAGCCTTCTTCGCCCATGACATGCCACGGTTCGAGCGCGTTGCGAAGCGACAGCTCCACACCCATGGCCTGAATCTGGCCGACCAGCGGAAAGCGAAACTCGAGGTGCGGCGCGAACCAGTTCGGATCGAACGGAAAGCCGGCTTGGCGCATCTCGCTGATGACGTCGTCGAAGTCCATCTTGACGAATGTCGGCAGCAGAAAGCGGTCGTGCAGCTCGGTGCCCCAGCGCGTCATCGGCGCCTTATACGGCTCGTCCCAGAAGCGGGCGACGAAGGCGCGAATCAGCAACTGTTGCGCAATGCTCATGCGTGCGTGCGGCGGCATTTCAAAGGCACGCAATTCCAGCAGGCCGAGGCGGCCGGTGCTCGAATCGGGCGAGTAGAGCTTGTCGATGCAGAACTCGCTGCGGTGCGTGTTGCCCGACACGTCCACCAGGATGTTGCGCAGCGTGCGGTCGACCAACCAGGCCGGCATGTTCTCGCCGTAGATCTCGCGGTTGCGAGCGATCTCTTTCAGCGCGATTTCAAGCTCGTACACCTGATCGTTGCGGGCTTCGTCCACACGCGGCGCCTGGCTTGTCGGGCCGATGAACATGCCCGAGAACAAGTAGCTGAGCGACGGATGGTTGTGCCAATACAGCAGCAGGCTGGCGAGCAGCTCCGGTCGGCGCAGGAACGGACTGTCCGCCGGCGTGGCGCCGCCCATCACGAAGTGATTGCCGCCGCCGGTGCCGGTATGGCGGCCGTCGGTCATGAACTTCTCGGCCGACAGGCGTGTCTCGAACGCGGCGTTGTAGAGGAACTCGGTGTGTTCGACCAGTTCCTTCCAGTTGCTGGCGGGATGGATGTTGACTTCGATGACGCCCGGGTCGGGCGTGACGGCCAGCATCTTCAAGCGCGGATCGCGTGGTGGCGGGTAGCCTTCCATGACGACCTGCACGCCGAGTTGGGCCGACGTCGCTTCGATGGCGGCGACGAGGTCGAGGTAATCCTCGAGGCGTGCCAGTGGCGGCATGAAGACGTACAGCACGCCCGATGCAGTACCGACCTTTTCAGCGGCCGGGCCATTGGCGCGGCGCGGGTCGCGCACTTCGACGCAGAGCGCGGTGCGCGTGACCCAATGGGCCGACTCGCCGCGTTGCGGTTGCCGCGTGGCGCCGGGTGCAACGGACGCGGCAGCAGCACTGGCTGAAGCGGCATCGACCTCCGCGCCGGTGGCCGATGCCTCAGCGGCAGCGCTCGCACCGTCTGCTGCGGCAGCAGCAGCAGCATGGCCACCAGCGCCTTGAAAGCGCAGCTCCGGCGCGGTAACCGGTGGCGCGCCGAAGACATAGGGCACGGCACCCAGGTCACCTGTCGGGGGCTCAGAGCTGGTCGCGTAGCGTTCGCGGTAGTCCGCTGAAGTCGGCAGCGCGGCGCGCGGTGCTGTCGGATCGCGTTCGATCAGGTATGGGTAGTCGCCCTTGCTGGCCCAGGGCTGCGAATCGAGCGGCAAGCGGTAACCCATCGGCGAGTCACCGGGGATGAGATACAGCCGGTCGTCACGCAGGAACCACGGGCCGGTTTTCCAGCCCGGTCCCTCCAGCGGCGGCGCATCCTTGTCGGCGCTGCCGGGCTCGATCGGCAGCATGTAGCCGATGACCGCATCGAGCTTTTGGGTGAACACGCGGCGCAGGCGCACGCGCTCCAGTTCGTCGTCGAGCTTCGACTCGAACGGGTCGACGTTGACAGGCAGCCGACGCTCGCGCCAGAGATAGTAGTAAACGTCTTCGTAGCCCGGCTGCATGTAGCGCTCGGTCAAGCCCAGCTTGTGCGCCAGTACGGTGGTGAAGCGGCGCGCGTCTTCGCTGGTGTAGTGCGTCGGCACGCGTTCGTCGGCGAAGAGTTCGGGGTTGTGCCACAGCGTCTCGCAGTCGCCACGCCAGAAAATCGACAGTGCCCATCGCGGCAATTGCTCGCCGGGATACCACTTGCCCTGGCCGAAATGCAGAAAGCCGCCTTTGCCGTATTCGGCACGCAGCTTTTGGACCAACTCGGTCGCGTAGCCGCGCTTCGTCGGGCCGAGGGCGTCGATGTTCCATTCCGCCGCATCGCGGTCGCTGGTCGCCACATAGGTCGGTTCTCCGCCCATCGTCAAGCGCACGTCGCCGGCTTGCAGCCGCTTGTCGACCGCATCGCCGAGGGCCAGCACTTCGGCCCATTGCTCTTCGGTGTAGGGCTTGGTCACGCGCGGCGATTCGTAGATGCGCGAGACCTTCATTTCATGGCCGAATTCGACCTCTGCATCGTCGACCACGCCTTCGATCGGCGCGGCACTCGACGGCGTCGGCGTGCAGGCGAGCGGAATGTGGCCTTCGCCGGCGAGCAGGCCGGAGGTGGCGTCGAGGCCGACCCAGCCTGCCCCCGGCAGGAACACTTCGCACCATGCGTGCAGATCGGTGAAGTCGACCGTCGTACCGCTCGGGCCGTCGAGTGCTTTCACGTCCGGCGTGAGCTGGATGAGGTAGCCCGAAACGAAGCGCGCCGCCAGGCCGATGTGACGCAGCAACTGAACCAGCAGCCAGCCCGAATCGCGACAAGAACCACTGCCGTTGGTCAGCGTTTCTTCCGGCGTTTGCACACCGGGCTCCATGCGAATCAGGTAGTTGACGTCCTTCTGCACCTGCTGGTTGATGCCGACCAGAAAGTCGATGGTGCGCTGCTCTTTGCGATCGACTTTTTCAAGATAGGCCTCGACCAGCGGTGTCCCCGGGTCTGCGACAAGGTAAGGCGCAAGTTCGACAGCCTGCGACTCGGTGTACTTGAAGGGGAAGTTCTCGGCCTGCGGCTCGAGGAAGAAGTCGAACGGGTTGTAGACCGCCATTTCGACCACGAGGTCGACCGTGACCTTGAATTCGGTTGTCTTCTCCGGGAACACCAGCCGCGCCTGGTAGTTGGCGAACGGGTCTTGCATCCAGTTGACGAAATGCTCTGCGGGCTCGACCTGCAACGAATACGAAATGATGTTGCTGCGGCAATGCGGTGCCGGGCGGAGCCGAACGACCTGCGGCCCCAATTGCACCGGACGGTCGTACTTGTAATGCGTGACGTGGTGAAGTGCGGCGTGAATGGACATGTTTTTTGGGCGCCGGAAGCGTCGAAAAGTGCAGGCTGAGAGGCGGTTGAGCGAAGGCCTCGTTCGAGACGCATACTAGCCGAGGTCAAGCAATTAACGCGCCAAAGAGCGCCTCAACGAGATTGATCAGGGAGTGATTCAAGTCATGCCACAGGGAGTGGATCTGAGCACACGCGTGCGTCGGTTTTGTGGCGCTGCGGGTGTGCGTTCGTGAGCGCCGACGCGGAGTCGGACACGGGGGTGCGCGGCCGCGGTGCCTTTGCCGCACTGGCGGGTTCGGTCGCTGGCGCTGTCGTGCAGTTGCAACAGGGCGAGCTCTGGAATGCAGTTGTTTACGCGGCTTTTCTGGCTGTCGGCGTGGTCGGGTTGTGCCTGATGGCACGGATTCGAGCGGACACGACCAGGCTCCGCAGTCTCCTGCTCGTCATCGCGTGTGCGGCGGGCATGCTGGCCGGCGCTGGGTCCGCCGGATGGCGCGCTGCAAGCTATTTGCGTGACGCGCTCGCCCCGGCACTCGAAGGCCGTGATGTCGTGGTCGAGGGCGTGGTGGCGCAGATGCCGCAGCACAGTGAGACGGGTACGCGCTTCCGGTTGGAAGTCGCATCGGCACGATGGGCCATGCAAACGTCCGCGCCCGCAAACGACGACGACTCGTCCGGACCGACACGGGCCACACGGACGGCACCGGCCGCACCTGTCGTGCCGCCGGGCATCGCTCTCGGTTGGTATGCCGCCAACACCTCGGCGTGGGGCAATGCATCCGACGATGGCGCGCGCACCCGACCTGCGGTTGCACCCGGCCCCCTGCACGCAGGCGAACGCTGGCGCATGACCGTGCGGCTCAAGGCACCGCATGGCAGCTCGAACCCGCATGGCTACGACTTCGAGTTGTGGATGTGGGAGCAGGGCTTGCAGGCCAACGGCTACGTGCGCACCGGCGCGGGCGATGCGGCCCCCTTGCGCCTTGCCGATACATGGCAGCACCCGATCGAGCGTGGGCGCGAGTCGGTGCGCGATGCCGTGTTCACGCACGTGCCGGATCGCAAGTTGGCCGGCGTCATCGCGGCGCTCATCACCGGCGATCAGAACGCGATCGATCGAGCCGACTGGGATGTCTTTCGTGCCACCGGCGTCGCCCATTTGATGAGCATTTCAGGCTTGCACATCACCATGTTCGCCTGGCTTGCCGCGCTGCTGGTCGGCGCGCTGTGGCGGCGCAGTAACCGGCTCATGCTGATGTGGCCCGCGCCGCACGCTGCGCTGGTCGGTGGCGTGTTGTTGGCGGCGGGCTACGCGCTTTTCAGCGGCTGGGGCGTTCCATCGCAACGCACGATCTGGATGCTCGCAACGGTCGCGCTGTTGCGCCTGACGGGCCGGCGCTGGCCTTGGCCGCACGTCTGGTTGCTGGTCTGCGCGGTGGTGGTGGCGATCGATCCGTGGGCTTTGATGCAAGCCGGCTTCTGGCTCAGCTTCGTCGCGGTGGGCGTGCTCTTTGCGACCGATGGGGGTGCGGCCACTGTCGCCAGGGGTGGCGTGGCCGGCCATCTGGCTCGCACCTTGCGCGAGCAGTGGGTCGTCACGCTGGCGCTCACGCCGTTGAGCGTGTTGCTGTTCCAGCAGGTGTCGGTGGTCGGGCTGGCCGCCAATGCCATCGCGATTCCATGGGTCACGCTGGTCGTGACGCCGCTGGCGATGGGCGGCGTCGTCGTCACGCCGCTGTGGACCGTCGCGGCCTGGTCGGTGCAAGCGTTGGCGCTACTGTTGCAATGGCTCGCCTCGATGCCTTTCGCCACGGTGTCGATGGCGGTGCCGCCGATATGGATGGCGGTTTGCGGCGTAGCGGGCGGTGTGCTGGTGGCCATGCGGCTGCCCTGGTCGATGCGCGCGCTCGGCCTGCCGCTGTTGCTGCCGGTGCTGCTCTGGCAGACGCCGCGACCGCCAGGCAGCGAGTTCGAACTGCTCGCAGTCGATATCGGGCAGGGCAATGCGGTGCTCGTTCGTACCGCCGCACACAGCCTCTTGTACGACAGCGGGCCGCGCTACAGCCTCGAAAGCGATGCCGGCCACCGCGTCATCGTGCCGTTGCTGCGCGCCATGGACGAGCGGCTCGACAAGGTGGTCTTGAGCCACCGAGACATCGACCACACCGGCGGCGCGCCTGCGGTGCTGGCGATGCAGCCGCAGGCAGCACTGTTGAGTTCGATCGAGGCGACGCACCCGTTGCAGGCGCTGCGGCCAGCGGAGCGATGCGTTGCCGGCAAGCATTGGGAATGGGACGGTGTTCGCTTCGAGATACTTCACCCTCTCGCGGACGACTACACGCTGACGGCCAAGCCGAACGCGTTGTCTTGCGTGCTGCGCATCAGCAACGGCCGCGCCACCGCGATCCTTGCTGGCGATGTCGAGCGCGATCAGGAGGCTGCGCTGGTGCGACGCGAGCCGGGCCTCGCCGCAGACGTTCTGCTCGTGCCGCACCACGGCAGCAAGACCTCGTCGACCGCCGTCATGCTCGACGCCGTGTCCCCATCGCTTGCCATCGTGCAGTCGGGCTACCGAAACCGCTTTGGCCATCCTGCGGAAGAGGTGCGTGCGCGCTACGTGGCCCGCAATGCGGCAGTCGTCGACTCGCCGCACTGCGGGGCAGTGCACTGGCACAGCGAATCGCCACAGGCATGGAAATGCGAGCGCACGATCGGGCGTCGTTACTGGCATCACCACGTTCCTTAAAGCGTGCAGCAGCGCGTTTTCAGGCCTTGAACTTGCTAAGCTATGTGCGAAGGAGATTGGTCGTTCCATGCACAAATTCGACGAGATGTACGAGAAGCTTCCCTACGCGGGAGCAGCAATCCGCGGCCACTACCAGCGCTACGACCAATGGCTGGGCAAGCAACCCGGCGAGGTCATGCGCCAACGGCGTGAAGAGGCCGAAATGATCTTTCGGCGCGTCGGCATCACCTTCGCGGTGTATGGCGCCAAGGACGAAGACGGCGCAGGCACCGAGCGTTTGATCCCTTTCGATCTGCTGCCGCGCATCATTCCGGCCCACGAATGGGAGAGCATGGAAAAGGGCCTGGTGCAACGCGTCACGGCGCTCAACCGGTTCTTGTACGACGTCTATCACGACCAGGACATCATCAAGGCCGGCATCATTCCGGCTGAGCAGATCCTGAACAACGCGCAGTTTCGCCCCGAGATGATGGGCGTGAGTCTGCCCAACAACATCTACTCGAACATCTCCGGCATCGACATCGTGCGTGCGCCCGATGCCGACGGCAACGGCGAGTACTACGTGCTCGAAGACAACCTGCGGGTGCCGAGCGGCGTGAGCTACATGCTGGAAAACCGCAAGATGATGATGCGGCTGTTCCCCGACCTGTTCAATCAGAACCGCGTCGCGCCCGTCGCGCATTACCCCGACCTTCTGCTCGAAACATTGCGCGCCAGCGCACCGGCGGCAACGGCCGAGCCCACGGTGGTCGTGCTCACGCCCGGCATGTACAACAGCGCCTACTTCGAGCATGCGTTCCTGGCGCAGCAGATGGGCATCGAACTCGTCGAAGGGCAAGACCTCTTCGTCAAGGACGACTTCGTCTACATGCGCACCACGCGCGGCCCGAAGCGCGTCGACGTCATCTACCGCCGCGTCGACGACGACTTCCTCGACCCTGAAGTCTTCCGCCCCACATCGACGCTCGGTTGCACTGGCCTGATGCGCGCCTATCGCAACGGCAACGTGGTGATCTGCAACGGCGTCGGCACTGGCGTGGCGGATGACAAATCGATCTATCCGTACGTGCCCAAGATGATCGAGTTCTACCTCGGCGAAAAGCCGATCCTGAAGAACGTACCGACCTACATGTGCCGCAACAAGGACGAGTTGCAATACACGCTCGACAACATGAAGGACCTCGTCGTGAAGGAGGTTCATGGCGCCGGCGGCTATGGCATGTTGATCGGCCCGGCGGCGACGCAGGCCGAGATCGAAGAGTTCAAGAAGGCCGTCATTGCCAATCCCGAAGGCTACATCGCGCAGCCGACCTTGAGCCTGTCGACCTCGCCGACTTTCGTCGATGCCGGCATCGCGCCGCGGCACATCGACTTGCGGCCTTTCGTGCTGTCCGCCAAGGAAGTGCAGATGGTGCCCGGCGGCCTGACGCGCGTGGCGCTCAAGGAGGGCTCGCTCGTGGTGAATTCGTCGCAGGGCGGCGGCACCAAGGACACTTGGATTCTGGAAGCCGAGCGCACGCCGCGCAAGCCTTCGCAGGCGCAGTCCCAAAGCCAGTCGGCTGCCGCGTAGACACGCGAAGCCTCGAAGAGAACAACGGAGAACATCGATGCTGTCACGCACCGCCGACCACCTCTACTGGATGTCGCGCTACACCGAACGGGCCGAGAACACGGCCCGCATGCTCGACGTCAACTACCAGACGTCGCTGCTGCCGCAATCGGCCGAAGTGGCCAAGTACGGCTGGCAAGGCTTGCTGTCGATCAGCGAGCTCCTGCCGGCGTACAACAAGAAGCACGAGCAGATCGTGCCCGGCGAGGTGATGGAGTTCATGGTCAAGGACGAGGGCAATCCGTCGTCGATCTTGTCTTGCCTGCGGGCTGCGCGCGAGAACGCACGGGCGGTGCGCGGCGCGCTTACCACCGAGGCTTGGGAGACGCAGAACACCACCTGGCTCGAAGTGAATCGCATGCTGCGTGCGGGCGACTTCGAACGTGACCCTGCGCAGTTCTTCGAATGGGTCAAGTTCCGCTCGCACCTGTCGCGCGGCGTCACGCTCGGCACGATGCTGCAAGACGAAGCGTTCTACTTTGCTCGCCTTGGCACGTTCTTGGAGCGCGCCGACAACACGGCACGCCTCATCGACGTCAAGTTCCATGCGCTGAACAGCGAGTTCTTCGGCACTGCGACCGAAGAAGATCAGGAGTACGACTTCTATCACTGGAGCGCGATCCTGCGCAGCGTGTCGGCCTTCGAGGTGTATCGCAAGGTCTATCGCGACGTCATCAAGCCCGAGCGCGTGGCCGAGCTGTTGATGCTGCGCCCCGACATGCCGCGTTCTTTGCACGCGTGCCTGCACGAGGTCGTTAACAACCTCGCCAAGGTTGCCAATGACCAGAGCGCCGAGACGCAACGCCGTGCCGGCAAGCTGCTGGCCGACCTGCAGTTCGCGCGAGTCGACGAGATTTTGGCGACGGGGTTGCACGCGTACCTGACCCAGTTCCTGGATCGGGTGAACGAAATCGGTGGCCGCATCAGCCAGGACTTCCTGGTGCCGACGGCACACTGAGAAAGTGGAGGCCGTTGCGCGGCTGTCGCCTACCCGCACCGGGTGAGGCGGACGACGCTGCAACCAGTATGTCGGTTCTTAGACTTAGGCGTCCGAGAGGCGCTTATGACACTCCGTATCTATCTCGTCGAAGACCACCAGCGTATTCGCGACCAGTTAATCCCAATGCTGCAGGAGTTGCCGGACTGCCGAGTGGTCGGTGTGGCCGAATCGGAGGCCGATGCCTGCCACTGGTTGAATAACAACCAGGCGGCCTGGGATATGGTGATCGCTGACTTGTTCCTGCAGGAAGGCTCTGGCCTCGCAGTACTGCGCTGCTGCCGCGACCGCAGGCCGCAACAACGCGTCGTGGTTCTGACCAACACCCCCAACACCAGCGTGCGCAAGTGGTGCAAGAAGCTGGGCGCCGACGCCGTGTTCGACAAATCCGAAGAGCTGGAAGCGTTCTACGCGTTTTGCGCTGCCTGAAATCTTTCAGGCGAGCGTTGCGCGACGTACTGCGTGTGCCCAGCGCGCCATCGCTTCTTCAGCCTGCGGCCGTTCCATCGTCGGCAAGAATCGCCGCTCCACTTTCCACAGCTTCGTGAGCTGTGCCACGTCGCTGTAGACGCCTGTCGACAGGCCCGCAAGGTACGCAGCGCCGAGGGCCGTCGTCTCGGTCACTTCGGGGCGCACCACCGGAATTCCGAGGAGGTCAGCCTGAAACTGCATCAGCAAATCGTTGACAGAAGCGCCGCCGTCGACGCGAAGTTCTGCCACCGGCTGGCCGCCCGCCGCAACCGCATCCCGGCTCATCGCCTGCAACAGTGCGGCGCTCTGGTAGGCAATGCTTTCAAGCGCGGCGCGAGCGATGTGCGCGACGGTCGTGCCGCGCGTGAGGCCAGTGATGGTGCCGCGCGCATCGGCATTCCAGTAGGGTGCGCCGAGTCCGGTGAAGGCCGGCACCATCATCACGCCGCCCGCGTCGGGCACGCTCTCGGCCAGCGACTGCACCTCGGCGCTGCCCTTGATTGCCTTCAGTCCGTCACGCAACCACTGCACGACCGCACCGCCGACGAAGACGCTGCCCTCCATCGCAAAGCGCGGCGTGGCGTCGATCTGTGCGGCGCTGGTGACCAGCAGGCCGTTTTGCGAGGGCCGGAATGCTTCGCCCGTGTGCATCAGCAAGAAGCAGCCGGTGCCGTAGGTGTTCTTGGCCATGCCGGCGTCGAAGCACGCCTGACCGAAAAGGGCGCTTTGCTGGTCGCCCGCAACGCCGCCGATCGGCAGCGATCGGCCGAGCAAACCGGCGTCGATATCGGCGAAATGCGAGCTCGATGGTTGCACCGTGGGCATCAGCGAGGCGGGGATATCGAGGGCGCGGAGGAGGTCGGCGTCCCACCGGTTTTGGTGGACGTTGAAGAGCATGGTGCGCGATGCGTTGCTGACATCGGTGACATGCGCCTTGCCGCCGGTGAGCTGCCACATGAGCCAGCTGTCGACGGTGCCGAAAGCGAGTTCGCCCCGATCGGCCGCGGCACGTGCGCCGGGCACGTTGTCGAGCAGCCAGCGCAGCTTGGTACCGGAGAAGTACGCATCGATCACCAGGCCGGTCTTGTCGCGGATGGTGTCGGTGAGTCCGTCTTGGCGCAGTTGGGCGCACATCGGTTCGGCGCGGCGGTCTTGCCAGACGATGGCGTTGTGTACCGGCTCGCCGGTCTTACGGTTCCACAGCACGGTGGTTTCGCGCTGGTTGGTGATGCCGATGGCGTGGATGTCCTTGGCGTCCAGCTTCGCCTTTGTGAGTACGTCGCGCGCCGTGGCGAGCTGGCTGCGCCAGATTTCGCGCGGGTCGTGCTCGACCCAGCCGGGCTGGGGATAGATTTGTGTCAGCTCCTGCTGCGCCAGCGCGACGATGTGTCCTTCTCGGTCGAACACGATGCTGCGGGAGCTGGACGTGCCCTGGTCGAGTGCAAGCAGATAGGGCGCGCCAGAAGGCGTGCCGGAGTTCGTCGCGGAAGTCATGGCGGAAGCCTTCAATTGGCGCGAGCGATGTTGCAACGCACTTGTGCGCGCTCGAGCAGTGCAGGAAAGGGCGAGGGCGGATCGGCGTCGGTGAAAAGGCAATCGATCTGCGAAAGCGTGCCCAGTTCGATCATCGCGGGCCGGTTGAACTTGCTGGCATCGGCCGCGAGCCAGACCTCTCGCGCCTGCGCAATGATGGTCTGCGCGACCTTCACTTCACGCAGGTCGAAGTCGCGCAGCGAGCCGTCGGACTCGATGCTCGACACCCCGATCAACGCGATGTCGACCTTGAACTGACGGATGAAATCGATGGTCGCTTCGCCCACGATCGCGCGGTCGCGTGCCCGCACCGAGCCGCCCGCGACGATGACCTCGCAAGCCGGGTTGCCACTCAGGATGGTCGCGACGTTGAGGTTGTTGGTGATCACGCGCAGCCCGGTGTGACGCAGCAGTTGTTGTGCGATGGCCTCGGTCGTCGTGCCGATGTTCAGGATCAACGAGCAGTCGTTCGGCACCTGCTCGGCGACGGCGCGCGCGATGCGTATCTTGCCTTCGGCGTTGAGAGAGGCCCGCTGCGGATAGCCGATGTTCTCGGTGGTCGAACTCGGCACGCGAACGCCACCGTGGAAGCGCGTCAGCAGACCTTCGTCGGCCAGCCGCTGCACGTCGCGGCGCACCGTCTGCAGGGTCACGCCGAGCATCTCGGCGAGCTGCTCGACCGTCACCGTGCCGCGGGCGCGCACGGTGTCGAGCAGGTTGATCTGGCGAGGGTTGGAGTTCACTTGGGAAGTGGTTGAAACGCGAGTCGTGTCACTTTAGAACGAAAAGAAACGAATCCGATTAAGGGAAAACTCTGACCCTAATCGCGTCGTAAGGAGCCAGAATGAAAAAAAACGAACACACGCAACCCCGATTGCGTGTTCGAAATCACAGCCAACCAGGCACCCTCGTGAGCGATATTTCTTCTTCACTGCCCGAATCCGAGACCGACTGCGATGTGCTCATCGTAGGCGGTGGCATCAATGGCTGCGGCATTGCACGCGACTTGGCCGGCCGCGGCTGGCGCGTGGTGCTCTGCGAAAAAGACGATCTCGCTGCGCACACTTCGTCGTCGTCGACCAAGCTCATCCACGGCGGTCTGCGCTACCTGGAGTATTACGAGTTTTCGATGGTGCGCAAATCCTTGCAGGAGCGCGAAGTGCTCCTCAAGAGCGCACCGCACATCATGTGGCCGCTGCGCTTCGTGATGCCGCACGACCCATCGATGCGACCTGCCTGGATGATCCGTCTCGGCCTGTTCATGTACGACCACCTGGCCAAACGCGAAGTGTTGCCCGGCTCGCGCAACATCGACCTGCGCAAGCATGCGGCGGGTGTGCCGCTCAAGAAGTCCTACCGGCGCGGCTTCGTTTATTCCGATGGCTGGGTCGATGACGCGCGGCTCGTGGTCCTCAACGCGATCGACGCACGCGCCAAGGGCGCCGAGGTACTGACACGCACCCGATGCATCAGCGCGCAGCGGGGCGCCGACCACTGGGTCGCGACGGTGGAGGGCCCCACGGGTCAACGGTCGATACGGGCTCGCGCGGTGGTCAATGCGGCCGGCCCGTGGGCGGAGGCGTTCTTGCGCGGTGTGGCGCATTCGGCCAGAGGCGAGTCGCTCGCAACCAAAAGTCTGCGGCTGGTCAAGGGCAGCCACATCGTGGTCAAGCGCCTCTTCGAACACGACCACGCCTACATCTTTCAGAACCCCGACAAGCGCATCATTTTTGCGATTCCGTACGAGCAGGATTTCACCCTGATCGGCACGACCGACATCGAGCTCACCGGTAACGATCCGGGTGCCGCAAAGATTGGTGACGACGAGATTTCCTATCTTTGCGACCAGGCCAGTCGCTACTTCGAGAAGCCCATCGTCCCTGCCGACGTCGTGTGGACCTACTCTGGCGTGCGGCCTCTGCTCGACGACGAATCGGGCGATCCTTCGGCCGTCACGCGGGACTACATGCTGGAGTCCAGCACGAATGCCGCGCCGCTGCTGTCGGTGTGGGGCGGGAAGATCACGACGTTTCGCAAGCTGGCGGAAGACGCTGCCGACGAGGTCGGCAAGATGCTGGGCGAAGACAGCACCAAGCGGCCCGCGTGGACCGATGGCGCCTTCATGGCGGGTGGCGACCTTTCTGGTTTTATCGGAGCGCCCACACGACCCGACGACGACTTCGAGCGTTTCGTCATCGCTGTCCAGGCCCGCTATCCCTGGCTGGAGGTGTCGCTGGCACGCCGGCTGGCGCGTGCCTACGGCGCTCGCGTGGTGGACCTTATCGGGCCGGCCGTGTCGATGCTGGACATGGGCGCCGCGGTCTCGCCCGGTCTGCACGAGCGCGAACTGCGCTTCCTGCGAGACCACGAATGGGCAGTGAACGCAGACGATGTCTTGTGGCGTCGCTCCAAGCTCGGTCTGCACTACACCTCGGTGCAACAAGAACAAGTCGCCGCCTGGCTGCATGCCAACGCGAAAAATAACTGACGCAGGGAGGCACTGAATGCAATTGACACTCGAGCGGGTCACCAAGAAGGTGGGTGCCCAAACATGGCTCTATGAGCAAAGCATAGCCCCGCGCAGCGGCGCCGTGACGGTGCTGCTCGGTGCCACGCAGGCCGGCAAGACCAGCCTGATGCGCCTGATGGCAGGCCTGGACACACCGACCGAGGGCAAGGTTTTGGTCGACGGAAAAGACGTCACCGGCATGCCGGTGCGGGAGCGCAATGTCGCGATGGTCTATCAGCAGTTCATCAACTATCCGTCGCTCACGGTGGCAGCCAACATCGCCTCGCCGCTGAAGCTGCGCGGTGAAAAGGACATCGACGCCAAGGTGCGGGCGCTGGCCGACAAGCTGCACATCGGCATGTTCCTGGAGCGCTTGCCGGCCGAGCTGTCGGGCGGCCAGCAGCAGCGCGTGGCGCTGGCGCGCGCACTGGCCAAGAACGCGCCGCTGATGCTGCTCGACGAGCCGCTGGTCAACCTCGACTACAAGCTGCGCGAAGGTCTGCGCGAAGAACTCACACAGCTGTTCGCCAGCGGTGATTCGACCGTGATCTACGCCACGACCGAGCCCGGCGAAGCGCTGCTGCTGGGTGGCTACACCGCGGTCATGGATGCAGGCGAACTGCTGCAGTACGGTCCCACTGCCGAAGTGTTCCACGCGCCGCAATCGCTGCGAGTGGCGCGCGCCTTCAGCGATCCGCCGATGAACCTGCTGGCCGGCACCGCCGTCGACGGCGGTGTCCAACTCACGACCGGCCCCCTGCTGCGCATGGCAGTGCCGCCCAACGTTTCAGGTGCGGTCACCGTGGGCCTGCGCTCGAGTGCGCTCAACGTCGGCGATGGGGAAGGCGACATCGCCTTGCCCGGCAAGGTCGAGCTGGCAGAGATATCCGGTTCCGACACCTTCGTCCACGTCGAAACCGCCGTCGGCGAACTGGTGGCGCAGCTGACCGGCGTGCACCGCTTCGAACTGGGCGCCTCGATCACGCTGTATTTCAATGCCGCGCGCGCTTACGTTTTCGACGCGGCGGGGCAGCTGGCGGTCGCGCCGTTGTGGCGCAAAGGAAGCTGACATGGCCCGCATCGACCTCGACCTGGCGCACGCCTACCGTGCCAACCCGACGCAAGACAGCGATTACGCGCTGCTGCCGCTCAAGATGAGCTTTCGCGATGGCGGCGCCTACGCGTTGCTCGGTCCCTCGGGCTGCGGCAAGACGACCATGCTGAATGTGATCTCGGGCCTGCTGGTGCCGTCGCAAGGCACCGTCACTTTCGATGGTCGCGACATGACACATGCCAGCCCGCAGGAACGCAACATCGCGCAGGTGTTCCAGTTCCCGGTGATCTACGACACCATGACCGTGGCCGAGAACCTGGCGTTTCCGCTGCGCAACCGCAAGGTGCCGGCCGACCAGATCAAGAAGCGGGTCGGCGAAATTGCCGAGATGCTCGACATGAGCGGTCAGCTGAACCAGCGCGCGTCGGGGCTCGCGGCCGACGCCAAGCAAAAGATATCGCTCGGTCGCGGCCTGGTGCGCAGCGACGTGTCTGCCGTGCTGTTCGATGAGCCGCTCACCGTCATCGATCCGCACCTCAAGTGGCAGTTGCGACGCAAGCTCAAGCAGATCCACCGCGAACTGAAGCTGACGCTGATCTACGTGACGCACGACCAGGTCGAGGCACTCACTTTCGCCGAAGAGGTGGTGGTGATGACGCGCGGCAAGGCAGTGCAGGTGGGCAGCGCGGAGGCGCTTTTCGAACGGCCGGCGCATACCTTCGTTGGCCATTTCATCGGATCGCCCGGCATGAACTTTCTCCCTGCGCAAAGCATCGGAGGCGGTATCGAGGTCGCGGGAACACGACTCGCCGCGATGCGCGAACTGCCCGATGGTGCGCTCAAGCTGGGCATTCGTCCCGAGTACCTGCGCATGGCAGCGGCGCAAGCGCCCGGCGCCGTGCCCGCGACCGTCACTCAGGTGCAGGACGTGGGCACCCATTCGATGCTGAGCGCAGAGGCCGGGGGCACGAGGCTCAAGGCACGCCTCAGTTCAGAAACGCTTCCACCGAAGGTCGGCGACACCGTCTGGCTCAAAGTGCTGGACGCCCACACCTGCTACTACCGCGACGAGGAATTGGTATGAGACGCTGGGCCGCTCCCACGATGAACAGTAACGAAGTGCGCAGCACGAAGGTTTTGCCATGAGCACCACGACGAAACCTGTCAACCAGAAGGCATGGTGGCTCGTGCTGCCAGTGCTCATCTGCGTCGCCTTCTCGGCCATCATTCCGTTGATGACGGTGGTCAACTATTCGGTGCAGGACATCATCTCACCCGAGCGGCGCGTGTTCGTCGGCACCGAGTGGTTCGCCTCCGTGATGCGCGACAGCGAGCTGCATGAAGCACTGTGGCGGCAACTCACGTTCTCCATCGCCGTCCTGCTGGTGGAGATTCCGCTCGGCATCATGCTCGCGCTGTCGATGCCGGCCAAGGGATGGAAGTCGTCGGCGGTGCTGGTGCTGGTCGCGCTGTCGTTGTTGATTCCGTGGAACGTGGTCGGCACCATCTGGCAGATCTATGCGCGGACCGACATCGGCCTGCTCGGTGCGACGCTGCAGTGGTTGGGGATCAGCTTCAACTACACCGGCGATTCGCTCGACGCCTGGCTCACCGTGCTTGTGATGGACGTCTGGCACTGGACGCCGCTGGTGGCGCTGCTCGGCTATGCCGGCCTGCGCTCGATTCCCGATGCTTACTACCAGGCGGCCCGTATCGACGGTGCGAGCAAGTTCGCGGTGTTCCGCTTTATCCAGTTGCCCAAGATGCGCGGCGTGCTGATGATCGCAGTGCTGTTGCGCTTCATGGACAGCTTCATGATCTACACCGAGCCTTTCGTATTGACCGGCGGCGGCCCCGGCAATGCAACGACCTTTCTGAGCCAGTACCTTACGCAGAAAGCAGTGGGCCAGTTCGACCTGGGTCCGGCAGCAGCCTTTTCGCTGATCTACTTTTTGATCATCTTGCTGCTCTGCTTCATCCTCTACAACTGGATGCAGCGGGTCGGCACGCAGCAGGTGGAGGTGGAGCAGTGAGCGCAGTGCAGGGCCGCCCCAAACAAGCTTGCGCCCCCTCGGGGGGCAGCGAGGACACGAAGTGCCGAGCGTGGAGGTCAACATGAACGAAAACCGGTTTCAGAAACGCAGCATCTTTCTGGTGCTCTACATCGTGTTCGCGCTGCTGCCCATCTACTGGATGGTGAACATGAGCTTCAAGACCAACGAGGAAATCCTGTCGAGCTTCTCGTTCTTGCCGCACGCCTTCACCTGGGCTAACTATGTGAAGATTTTTACGGACGAGTCTTGGTATTCCGGCTACATCAACAGCCTGATCTATGTCGGCATCAACACGGTGATCTCGCTCACCGTGGCGCTGCCCGCTGCCTATGCCTTTTCGCGCTACTCGTTCCTTGGCGACAAGCACGTGTTCTTCTGGTTGCTGACCAACCGCATGACGCCGCCCGCGGTGTTCCTGCTGCCGTTCTTCCAGCTCTATTCGACGGTCGGCCTGATGGACACGCACCTGGGCGTGGCGCTGGCCCACCTGCTGTTCAACGTGCCGCTGGCGGTGTGGATTCTGGAAGGCTTCATGAGCGGTATCCCGCGCGAAATCGACGAAACAGCCTATATCGACGGCTACTCTTTCCCGCGCTTTTTCATTCGCATCTTCTTGCCGCTGATCAAGGCCGGCGTGGGCGTGGCGGCGTTCTTCTGCTTCATGTTCAGCTGGGTCGAACTGCTGCTGGCACGCACGCTGACCAGCGTGAATGCCAAACCTATCGTTGCCACCATGACGCGCACCGTGAGTGCCTCGGGCATGGACTGGGCCACGCTGGCGGCAGCCGGCGTGCTCACTATCGTGCCGGGCGCGATCGTGATCTGGTTCGTGCGTCACTACATTGCCAAGGGCTTCGCGATGGGGAGAGTCTGATGTTTCAATGGATGGTCTGGACCACCCCGGTGGCCGTTTTCTTCTCGTGCATCGGCCTCATGCTGGTCGGTATGACTGTATGGGAATTCAAGTCGCCCACCACGTTGCGGCGCGGCTGGTTGCCGATCGAAACGACCCGTGGCGATCGCCTGTTCATAGGCCTGCTCACAGCAGCGTTTCTGAACCTCATCTTCATCGGCCTCGCGGGCAAGTTTCAAGAATGGATGAGCCTGGAAGCCGAGCCATCGATCTGGATCAGCTTCGTACTGTCGATGGGGGTGCTCGCATTGGTGATGCGAAAGGGCTGACTGAATTTCAGGAGGTGAATCCGGCTCGTTGCTTCCCCAGAGCCGCCGAGGATTCCAAACAGGAGGGGAAGCGACAACCGAGGAGACATTCAAATGAAGATGCGTTACAACGCCCTGGCTCTCGCGGCGGCGATGTTCGCCACGCACGGCGCATGGGCTGGCGAGGCGGAAGCCAAGAAGTGGATCGACACCGAATTTCAGCCGTCGACCTTGTCCAAAGACAAGCAGATGGAAGAGATGAAGTGGTTCATCGATGCGGCCAAGAAACTTCAAGCCAAGGGCGTGAAGGAAATCTCGGTCGTGTCGGAGACGCTGACGGTGCACGAGTACGAATCGAAGACGCTTGCCAAGGCTTTCGAGGAAATCACCGGCATCAAGGTCAAGCACGACATCATCCAGGAGGGCGATGTGGTGGAGAAACTGCAGACCTCGATGCAGTCGGGCAAGTCGATCTATGACGGCTGGATCAACGACTCCGACCACATCGGTACCCACTACCGCTACGGCACCGCACTGGCGCTGAGCGACCAGATGACCGGCGCCTGGAAGGATTACACCAATCCCGGGCTCGACCTGAAAGACTTCATCGGCACCAGCTTCACCACGGCGCCCGATAAAAAGCTGTACCAGTTGCCAGACCAACAGTTCGCCAACCTGTACTGGTTCCGCGCCGACCTGTTCGCGCGCAAGGACCTGCAGGACAAGTTCAAGGCCAAGTACGGCTACGACCTCGGCGTGCCGATCAACTGGTCGGCCTACGAAGACATCGCGGCCTTCTTCAGCGAAGACGTGAAGACCATCGACGGCAAGCCGATCTATGGCCACATGGACTACGGCAAAAAGGACCCGTCGCTGGGCTGGCGTTTCACCGATGCCTGGCTGTCGATGGCTGGCGCCGCCGACAAGGGCATCCCGAACGGATTGCCAATCGACGAGTGGGGCATCCGTGTCGCAGCCGACAACTGCACGCCGGTCGGCGCCTCGGTGGCACGCGGTGGTGCCACCAACTCGCCGGCAGCCGTCTACGCGCTGACCAAGTACATCGACTGGATGAAGAAGTACGCGCCCAAGGAAGCCATGGGCATGACCTTCGGCGAGTCCGGACCGGTGCCAGCGCAAGGGCAGATCGCGCAGCAGGTGTTCTGGTACACCGCCTTCACGGCCGACATGATCAAGCAGGGCTTGCCGGTGGTGAACGCCGACGGTACGCCCAAGTGGCGCATGGCTCCCGGCCCGCATGGCCCGTACTGGAAAGACGGCATGCAGAACGGCTACCAGGACGTGGGCTCGTGGACTTTCCTGAAGTCCAATGACCCAGACCGTGCGACCGCAGCATGGCTCTACGCGCAATTCGTCACCTCCAAGACGACTTCGCTGAAGAAGTCGATCGTCGGGCTGACCTTCATCCGTGACAGCGACATTCGCTCCGACTATTTCACGCAGAACGCGGCGAAGTACGGTGGCCTGATCGAGTTCTATCGCAGCCCGGCCCGGGTGGCGTGGACGCCGACCGGCAACAACGTGCCCGACTATCCGAAGCTGGCCCAGCTCTGGTGGAAGAACGTGGCCGTGGCCGTGACGGGCGAGAAGACGCCGCAGGCCGCCATGGACAACCTGGCCAACGAGATGGACGACGTGATGGGTCGCCTGCAGCGCGCTGGCATGGCCAACTGCCCGCCCAAGCTCAATCCGAAGAGCGATCCTTCGAAGTGGCTGAGCAGCGAACATGCGCCCTGGAAGAAGCTTGCGAACGAAAAGCCAAAGGGTGAGACGGTCGCCTACGAAAAGTTGTTGACCGCATGGAAGGAAGGCCGCGTGCGCTAAACCCGCATCGGCTCGCCGACCTCGCCCCGTACCCGCCTCGTGCGGGGCTCGCGCCCTGTCGATCTCTGTGATCGGCAGGGCGTTTTGCCGACCGCAGGCGGCATACTCCAACGCGCTCCCATGAACATCATTTTTCGTTGCGATCCCGCATTGATCGACTTGCTGCCGCGCCCCGTGGCGGCCAAGGCGATGCTGCCGGACTGGTTGCGCCGGATGGCGCCGAGGGCAGAGTCGGCGGTGCACCAGCGCAGCATTCGCACAGTCAAGCAGTGCCCGCCCTTCGTCGACGCAATGACGCACGGCTTCGTGCTGCTGCTGCCTTGCGACGTGACGGTGAAGGCGGGGCAGTTCAGCTGGGACTGGCCACTGCCCGCGCTGACCGTGCCCGGTCACCCACGCGCGCCGCTCAGTTTTCATGTGCCCGAACAGATCGCCGGTTCACCGCTCGCGCACGGTGGGCGGTCGGCGCTCAAGTTCAACAGCTTCTGGACCGTCGAGCTCGATGCCGGCTGGTCGCTCATGGCGGTGCATCCGGTCAACCGCGACGACCTGCCCTTCAGGCTGGTGACAGGGCTCGTCGACGCCGATCGATTCAACGATGTCGGCATTAACTTCCCGGCGGTGTGGATCGATCCCGCGTTTGATGGCGTGTTGCCGCGTGGCATGCCGGTAGCCCAGTGCTACCCGGTACCGCGGGAGGTGATGACGTTGTCGTGCGAGGCGATGTCTGCCGAACGCGTCGCCGCCTACGAAACCGTCGCCACGAAAATCATGGCCGGGCCGGGCGTCTACCGCAAGGGCTATCGCAGCAAACGCGTGAGCTGAGTTGTCGGCTCATGTGGTGGTACCGCGTAGTGCGGCGCGCAAATCATCTAGGTTGAGCCAGAGACGGCCGGCACTCGGCGTCGACAGCGCATGCGCGATGCGCCCGAAAGTGTCTTCGCGCAAGTGGTACGCGCGGCCGTAGGCGTCCATGGCCTCGTCCATCCGGCCTGCCTCCTGCAGCACGATGCCGAGATTGACTTCAACTTCCGCCCGGGGCGGCGCCACGCGCAGCAGCTTCCGGAGCGCTTCGGCCGCACCGTCGAAGTCGCGCAAATCCTGCCGCACCAGCGCGAGTTCGAACCACGCCTTGCCGTTCGCCGGTGCCAGCGCAGCGGCCCGCGACAGCGCGTGCGCCGCGTCGGCAAGGCGGCCTTGCGCCCGCGCCACGCCGCCCGCTACGAGAAGCGACGGCGCATGGTCCGGGCGCGCCATCAAGCTGGCAGCGATGTGCCTGCTGGCGTCCTCCAGTTGGCCGGCGTCGAACTCCAGCTGGGCGAGCAACTGAAGCACCGCGGGGTGCGTGGGATGCGCAGTCAGCGCATGGTCGCAAATGACCCGTGCGCGGTCGGGTTGCCCGGCGTTGACATGAAGGATCGCGAGTTCGAGAAACTTCTCTGCGGGGACCGGTGGCGTGTCCATCGCTCAGTCGATCGCTTTGCGCAGGTTGCGCTTGGCCTGTGCTTCGCAGGCGGCGTGCATGCCGGGCGTGGTGTAGAGCGGATCGCGATCGAAAAAGTGCCGAAGGATATTTCGTCGGCGCGGTTCGAAAACCTCAGGCGGCACATGCGCGTATTCGGCACGGATCTGCCGCTCGTATTCGTCGAAGCGGTCGGTCTGCGCGCCGAGCACCGACAGGTCGATGTCGACAAGCAGCTTTGCATCGTGACCTTCCGGAACGGCATCGTGCCGGGTGGCCAGGATCAGCGAATGAATGCGAGCCGCAGCGTCGACCGAAACACCCGCGGCGATCAATGCGTCACGTGCCCAGTCGGCGCTGCGCTCTTCGTTGTCGTGAGCGTGCACGTCGTAGATTGCATCGTGAAACCACAGCGCCAGTGCGATCTCCGCGGGACGTTCCGCTGCATCCTTTTCGCGCTCGAACCAGGCGATGCATTCGGCCAGATGTTGCAGTGAGTGGTAGTGGCGCTGCGGCTCGGCCCATGCAGTCATCAGTGTTCCAAACAGGGCGGGGGAGGACGACAGGCCGAGCGTCGCCCAAGTCGCCCGCCAGTTCGCGAGCAGCGTGTCGTGGGTTTTTGCAGCGACGTCTTGCACGGGTCCCATCAGCGCATCGCCGCCTTGATCTCGTCGCCCAGTTCGAGCACCGACATCGCGTAGTAGCTGGACCAGTTGTAGCGCGTGATGGCGTAGAAGTTCTCCGTGCCGGCGACGTAGGTCGGCGCATCGCCGCCGTTCTGCAGTTCGATCAGTGCGAGCAATCCGGCGTACCGCGTCGCGTCGCCCTGAAGCACGCCACCGGCGGCGCTGAAGCTGTCTGCGCTGAAGGTCGGAAGGATGTCGGGCGCGAGCAAGATCGTCTTCTTGAGCCGCGTTTCATCGAAGCCGACCGGGAAGGTCGCGGGCCGCCCCGGCAACCAGTGGAACGCCTTGAAGTAGTTGGCGACGGAGCCGATCACATCGTCGGGGCTGTTGACCAGGTCGATGCGGCCATCGCCATCGAAATCGACCGCGTACTTGGCGATGCTGCTGGGCATGAACTGCGGCATGCCCATGGCGCCGGCGTAACTGCCGAGCGGCGCGAGCGGATCGGCAGCGGTGCGACTTTCGGTGCTCAAAAAGCTTTCGAGCTCGCCGCGAAAAAATGCCTGGCGCTCGGCTGCACGCGGATGGCCTTGCGGAAAGTCGAACGACAGCGTGGCCAGCGCATCGATCACACGGAAGCGACCCATATCGCGCCCGTAGATGGTCTCGACACCGATGATGCCGACGATGATTTCCGGCGGCACGCCGTAGGTCGCTTCGGCCCGTGCCAGCGTGTCGGCGTGGGCGCGCCAGAAGCGAACGCCGGCCGCGATGCGCACCGGGTCGATGAAGCGGCTGCGGTAGACGCGCCAGTTCTTCAGCGTGCCGACCGGCGCCGGCAGCATCAGCCGCGGCACGTTCGACAGATAGCGTGCGCTGCCGATGGTGGCGCGCACCCATTCGCGATCGAGGCCGCGCCGTGCGGCCACGTCGTCGGCGAACTGCATGGCGTCGTCGCGGTTCGCGTAGGGGATGCCGCCACGCACGACGGCCGGGCCTGTGGCAGCCGTCGTCGCGATCGTGCGCTTGGCCGGCGCCTTTTGCGCAGTCGCCGGCGTCGCGACGATGCAGGTGCCGAGCATGACGACGATAAAAGAAGTGAGCTTCAAAAGAGAACAGCGCATGCACCGATTGTGCCGTTGGCGCGCGCCCGTTCTTGGCGGGGACAACGCGCCTTCAGCGCGGCCAGGCGAGCCGTCGAAATTCGGCGCGCAGCCTGCGCAAATTGGCGGCTGCTTCCGAAGATGCCCGTGCATACCGTTGCGCTTCCAGCTTCAGCAGCCAGTCGTGCACTGCCTGCCCAGCAGGGCCGAAACGAGCGGTCGTCCGCAGCGCCATCTCCCGCGGTGGCGTCGCATCAGGAACATCGAGCCCGGCACGCTGCAATCGGTTGCGCGCCTGCCTGAGCAACCGGAGCCACGGATCGTGACTACGCCGTTCCCATAACGTCCATCCCGCGCCGATCAGGCTGGCACCAATGAGCAGATAGATCAGTGCGTACGCCAGGTCTTCCAGGCTGGGCGCGTCGAAGCCGATGTTTTTCAGCAGGTTCAGCTGGCTGCTCTGCGTGTAGTTGAGCACCCACTGGTTCCAGCCGTTGTTGATGGCCTCCCAGGCCGCACGCATGTCGATCGCGAAGGTCGGGGCCATTGCGCCGATCGCACCGGCAAAAATGCCTGGCTCTGGCACCAGCCGCTGCAATCGGCCGACACGTCCCGGCGCCACCGCGCCGGTCGGGTCGACGCGTTGCCAGCCGCTGCCTTCTTGCCAGACTTCGGCCCACGCATGGGCGTCGCTGTTGCGCAGGACCCAGTAGTCGTCGATGGTGTTGAACTCCCCGCCCTGGTAGCCGGTGACGATGCGCGCCGGAACGCCGAGCGCCCGCATCAGGATGACGAAGGACGAAGCGATGTGCTCGCAAAAACCCTCCTTGCGGTCGAACCAGAACTCGTCTGCCGTGTCGTTGCCGAAGATGCCCGGGTCGAGCGTGTAGGTGTAGCCGCCGGTGCGCAGACGTTCGAGCACCGCACGCACGAACGCGGGCGTGTCGGCGCCGGCCAGTGCGGCGTCGCTGCGCATCTGCGCGGCCAGCGCGACCGTGCGCGGGTTCGAGCCGTTAGGCAAAGCTTGGTAAGCCTGCAAAGAAGCAGTGCGCTGCAACGGACCGCTGGAGAACTGCGTGTAGCTTTCGGCGCGATATCGCACGAGGTCGTTCAACGCGCGGTTGGCGAACCACTGCAGGTCGGACGTGCCCGTCACCTCGATACCGGCCGGCATCCGCGGTGCGCTCGCCGCGGCATCCAGCGTCAGCAGCCAGGGCCGGTTGCTGGCTTCGAGCGTGACCTCGTAGCGCACTGGCGCGCCCTGCACACGCAAGTTGGGTTGCAGCGCGCCGCGAGCCCACGGCGGCAGGGCGGTCCATTCGCGGCCATCGAACTGCGCCAGCACCGGTCCCCGAAAGTACATGTCGCGCTGCGCGGGCACGGCACCGTCGAACTTGATGCGCGCCGCGATGGTGTCGTCGAGCGCCAGTTGCGCGATGGTGCCGACCCGCATGGTGTTCGATAAGCCGCTGCGTCCCGCCATCGCATCGCCGGGCGTGCCCCATAACGGCGCCAGTCGCGGGAACAGCAGGAACAACGCCAGCATGATCGGCGCACCGGCCAGCGCCATCCAGCCGGCGGTCTTTGCGGCCTGCGTCAACGGCGGACGACCGACCGGCATGTGCGCATTCACCAGCGCCGTCAGCAGGCCGAGCAGCGCGACGAGCATCGTCACCGCGGTCATCAGCGACTGCGAATAGAAGAAGTTGGTAAGCATCGCGAAGAAGCTCAAGAAGAAGATGACGAAGGCATCGCGTTGCGCGCGCAACTCCAGCGTCTTGAGCGCCAGCAGCACGACGACCAGCGTGACGCCGGCATCGCGACCGAGCAACGTGCGATGCGTGGCGAAGGTGGCGATCAGCGTGACCGCGAGCAGGGCAGCGCGCCACCAGCGGCCGGGCAGCGGCCGTGCCTGCACGGCCAGCGTGCCGCGCCACAGCAGCACGGCGGCGGTGAGGCCGGTGCACCACCACGGCAGATTGCCGATTTGCGGCAGCACCACGATGCCGATGACCACGAGCAAAAACAACGTGTCCCGGGCGTCGCGCGGCAGGGCGGCGAGTCGCTTCAGCATGTCGCCAGCACCTCCAGGCAAGCGCGGCGGTGCGCTTCCCCTTGCGATGGCTTGAGCGTGCGGCCGGCCACGCGCAGGCCGTAGTCGACGCCGAGCCGATCGGCCATCGACACCCAGGCGCACAGGCGCGACAGGCGGGCTTCGAGATCGGGCAGTCCAGTGGCTTGCGCATCGAGCCACAGCTCTTCGCGCTGGGCCTGTTGCGCGTCGCGGCTCACCAGGTCTTCCGAGCCGGCAGCTTGGGCTTTGGCCGCCTTCTTCCAGACCACCAGCTTGAGCGGATCGCCACGCCGGTATGCGCGCACGCCGTCGTATTCGCCCGCGCCTTGCGAGCGCAGCAGTGCGGCCGAAGCGGCCTGGTCGGACAATGCCTCGCCGGGCGGCAGCGGCGGCGGATGCAACTCCGGCGCCGGGTACACCAGCATTTGCGCGGCGGGGCGCCATACAGTCCAGACGCGAAAGGTGCCGAGCGGAAAGCGTGTCTCTGCAGTCAGCGGCGGCACTGGATGCAGCCCGCGCGTTTCCGGCTGGAAGGCGATCTCGACGGTCGCGCTGCCTTCGGCAGGCACATCGGTCCAGGCCCACTGCCCGCTGCCGCGCACCGCCATGCCAATGCCGTAGCGCACCGAGCGTCGCGCGTTGTGCAGCACCACGCGAAACACCGCAGCCGCCCTGGCGTACTGCGCTTCGGGTGCGATGAGGTGCATCGACAGTCCGCGCAGCGTGGCGTGACAGACGTGCATTCCGACCGCGACACTGCCGGCCAGCAAAAAGGTCAGCAGATAGCCGAGGTTGAGTTGATAGTTGATCGACGCGATCAACAGCACCAGAAGCGTCGCGCCGAGCATCCAGCCGGCGCGCGTCGGCACGATGTAGACGTTGCGCTGTGTCAGCTCAAGCGTGTCCGACGGCGGGCGGCGCGACAGGAACCAGCGGTCGATGCGGCCCCGCAGCGCCGCGACAGGGTTCATGGAAGTGGGACCGCCGCGATCATCGCGCGCACCTGTTCGACCGAGCCGCGACCGGCATCGCCGACCGGCGTCAGCCGATGCGCGATCGTTTGTGGCAACACCGCCTGCACGTCATCCGGCGCCACATAGTCGCGATTGGCCAGCAGCGCCTGCGCCTTGGCGGCGCGCAGCACCGCGATGCCGGCGCGCGGGGACAGGCCTTGCAAGAACCAACGGCCATTACGGGTTGCAGCGATCAGGTCCTGCACGTAGTTGAGCAGAGCTTCGGCCGCATGCACCTGCTGCACCTTTTGCTGGAGTGCGGTGAGTTCGCCCGGTGTGAGTAACGCCGGCAAGCCGCTGAGCATCTCGCGGCGGTCGGCACCGGCCAGCAACAGCCGCTCGGCGGCGCGGTCGGGGTAGCCGAGCGAGATCCGCATGAGAAAGCGGTCGAGTTGCGACTCGGGCAAGGCGAACGTGCCGAGCTGGTCGTGCGGGTTCTGCGTGGCGATGACGAAGAAGGGCGTTGGCAGCGGCCGCGTTTCGCCTTCGACCGTTACCTGCTTTTCTTCCATCGCTTCGAGCAGCGCGCTCTGGGTCTTGGGGCTGGCGCGGTTGATCTCGTCGGCCAGCAGCACCTGCGCGAAGATCGGCCCGGGATGGAACACGAAGGCCTGCTGCGTGCGGTCGTAGATCGCCACGCCGGAAAGGTCGCCCGGCATCAGGTCGGCGGTGAACTGCACGCGTGAAAAGTGCAGCCCGAAGGTGTGCGACAGCGCGTGGGCCAGGGTGGTCTTGCCCACGCCCGGCACGTCCTCGATCAGCAGGTGCCCGCCTGCCAAAAGGCATGCCACGCAGTCCTTGACCTGGGCCTCTTTGCCCACAATCACCGTGTTAAGCTGACTCAGAAGACTGGCGAGCTTCGCGGCAACGTCCATTTTTGTATCCATATGCAAACAATACCGTAAGGTCCAACAGCCCCGTGCTGAACGAGGCTTCGGCGGGCGACAGAGACATGGGAAAAACCGGTTACTTCATTCATCGCGACTTCTGGAAGCACGAGATGGGCCGGGGTCATCCCGAATGCCCCGAGCGCCTCGACGCCATCGAAGACCGGCTCCTCGCCACCGGCGTTGCCGATGCGCTCGAACGCTGCGAAGTCCCGCTGGCCACGCTGCCGCAAATCACCCGGGCGCACAGTGTCGCGCACCTCGAACATCTTGAAGAGTTGAGTCAGCGGCTGATAGCCGATGCGCCCGCAGGCGGCCCGGATCACGCGCCGATCGACCCTGACACATCGCTCAACAAGTTCACCGTGCTGGCCGCGCGACGTGCTGCCGGTGCGGTCATCGCGGCGACCGACGCGGTGATGGCCGGTGAGCTCGAAAACGCTTTTTGCGCCGTGCGGCCGCCGGGTCATCACGCCTGCCACGACAAGGCGATGGGCTTCTGCTTCTTGAACAACGTCGCGATTGCCGCGCGCCACGCGATCGAGGTGCACGGCCTGAAGCGCGTCGCCATCGTCGACTTCGACGTGCACCACGGCAATGGCACGGAAGACATCTTGTCGAACGATCCGCACGTGCTGATGGTCGGCATCTTTCAGCACCCTTTCTACCCGTTCAGCGGCGCCGAGCACCCGGCCGCCAACATGCTCAACCTGCCGGTGCCCGCATACACCAAGGGCATGGATGTGCGCGAGCTGATAGAGATGATGTGGATTCCGCGGCTTGAAGAATTCCAGCCCGAGATGATCTTCATCAGTGCCGGTTTCGATGCGCACCGCGAAGACGATCTCGGCCAGCTGGGCCTGAACGAAAACGACTTTGCCTGGATCACCGGACGGGTGCGCGATATCGCCAAGCGCTATTCCAAGGGCCGCATCGTGTCGATGCTCGAAGGCGGCTACAGCCTCGACGCGCTGGCCCGCAGCGTTGAAGCGCACGTGCGGGTTTTGGCTGACCTGTGACCGCGGACTTGTGACCAGCGCGTGAAGATGGGGTCGATGGATTTCAGCCAGTTCTCCGAGCGCCTGTCGCAGGTCGATCCGCGCAGCGTCGCGATCGAAGTGGCCGTGCTGGTCGGATGCGTCGCGCTGGCATGGATCGTGTGCCGCTGGTTCGGCCGCGACCAGCCCAAGGATTCGATCTGGTTCGGCGAGCGTCTCTGGGACGGGTTGCTGTTCCCGCTGCTGGCTCTGCTCTTCTGTGATCTGGCACGGCGCGGTGCGGCGAGCTTTCTGCCGGTGGTCGTGCTTCGCATCGCCGTGCCGGTGTTCCTGTCGCTCGTCGCCATTCGGCTTTTCGCGCGGGTGCTGCGGGCCGTGTTCCCGACTTCGGCGCTGGTGCGGCTGGCCGAGCGCACCATTTCCTGGATCGCCTGGATCGCCGCGGTGCTGTGGATCGTCGGGCTGCTGCCGCCGGTGCTGGCCGAACTCGATGCAATCTCGCTGGACTTCGGCAAAACGCACGTCAGCGTGCGGACAATTCTGGAAGGCGTCTTCTGGGCCGGCGTGGTGATGGTGATCGCACTGTGGATCGCCGCCACGATCGAAAAACGCATTCTGCGCGAGGCGGTATCCGATCTGTCGATGCGCAAAGTGGCATCGAACGCGGTGCGCGCTGCGTTGCTGCTGGTCGGTCTGCTGTTCGCGTTGTCGGCGGTCGGGGTCGACCTCACTGCGCTGTCGGTGCTGGGTGGTGCGGTCGGTGTCGGCCTAGGCTTCGGTTTGCAGAAGCTCGCGGCCAACTACGTGAGCGGCTTCGTCATCTTGCTGGAGCGCTCGATCCGCATCGGCGACAACGTCAAGGTCGACGGTTTCGAAGGCCGTATCACCGACATCAAGACGCGCTACACACTGGTTCGTGCTGGCAATGGTCGCGAGTCGATCGTGCCGAATGAAACGCTCATCACCAGCCGGGTCGAGAACCTGTCGATCGCCGACATGAAGTTCAACATCACGACCAACATCGTGGTGGGCTACGACAGCGATGTGGCGCAAGTGCAGAACATTCTGTGCGACTCCGCCAAGGCGCAGGCGCGGGTTTTGAGCGACCCGGTGCCTGTTGCTTACCTGGTCGCCTTCGCGCCGGACGGGCTCGAGTTCAGCCTCAACTTCTGGGTCGCCGATCCGGAGAAAGGCAAGGACAACGTGCGCTCCGCCATCAACATCGCGATGCTCGAAGGTCTGCGCGTTGCGCATATCGACATTCCGTTTCCGCAGCGCATGGTGCGCGTCGAATCTTTGCCGACCGCGCCATCGGCAGGTGCTCTGCCCGAACGCGGCACTCGCCTATAATCACACAAAAGCACGATCGTTCGTTTTTGTGTCCTGCCCACCTGCACGGTGGGGTCGGGTGATCGATATGAACAGTCCACGCAGAGGTCGCCGCCTAGAATGTGTGGCTGCCCTGCGGCACACCGGTTTCGTAAATCCAATGGAGTCAAACCAATGAAGGTTCTGGTACCCGTCAAACGCGTCGTCGACTACAACGTCAAGGTCCGCGTCAAATCCGACGGCAGCGGCGTGGACATCGCCAACGTCAAGATGAGCATGAACCCCTTCGACGAGATCGCCGTCGAAGAAGCGGTCCGCCTCAAGGAAAAAGGCATCGTCACCGAAGTCATCGCCGTCTCCTGCGGCGACGTCAAGTGCCAGGAAACCCTGCGCACCGCCATGGCCATCGGCGCCGACCGTGCCATCCTGGTCGAGACCACCGCCGAGCTGCAGCCCCTGGCCATCGCCAAGCTCCTCAAAGCCCTGGTCGACAAGGAGCAGCCGCACCTCATCATCCTGGGCAAGCAGGCCATCGACGACGATGCCAACCAGACCGGCCAGATGCTGGCCGCGCTGGCCGACCTGCCGCAGGCCACCTTCGCCTCCAAGGTCGATCTGGCAGCCGACAAAGTCACCGTCTCGCGTGAAATCGACGGCGGCATGGAGACCCTCACCCTGAACCTGCCGGCCGTCATCACGACTGACCTGCGCTTGAACGAGCCGCGCTACGTCACCCTGCCCAACATCATGAAGGCCAAGAAGAAGACGCTCGACGTCTTCAAGCCCGAAGACCTGGGTGTCGACGTCACCCCCCGCCTGAAGACCCTGAAGGTCTCGGAGCCGCCCAAGCGCGGCGCCGGCATCAAGGTGGCCGACGTGGCCGCCCTGGTCGACAAACTGAAGAACGAAGCGAAGGTGATCTGAACATGACCGCATTAGTTATTGCCGAACACGACCACGCCACCATCAAGCCGGCGACCCTGAACACCGTCACCGCGGCCATTGCGTGCGGTGGCGAGGTGCACATCCTGGTGGCGGGCGCCAATGCCGCCGAAGCCGGCAAAGCCGCCGCCCAGATCGTGGGCGTCGCTAAAGTCATCGTGGCCGACAGCGCCAGCCTGGCCGAGAACCTGGCCGAGAACGTTGCAGCGCAGGTGCTGGCGATCGCCGGCAATTACAGCCACATCCTGTTCCCGTCGACCGCCAACGGCAAGAACGTGGCGCCGCGCGTCGCCGCCAAGCTGGATGTCGCCCAGATCAGCGACATCACCAAGGTCGATGCGCCGGACACCTTCGAGCGGCCGATTTATGCGGGCAATGCGATCGCCACGGTGCAGTCGAGCGACAAGACCATCGTCATCACCGTGCGCACCACCGGCTTCGACGCCGCAGCCGCGACCGGTGGCAGTGCCACCATCGAAACCGCCGAAGGCGTGGCCGATAGCGGCAAGAGCGCCTTCGTCGGCCGGGAAGTGACCAAGAGCGAACGCCCCGAGCTGACGGCCGCCAAGATCATCGTCTCCGGGGGCCGGGCCCTGGGCAGTGCCGAGAAGTTCCAGGAGATCATGGCACCGCTGGCGGACAAGCTCAATGCGGGCCTGGGAGCCAGCCGGGCTGCCGTGGATGCAGGCTACGCCCCGAACGACTGGCAAGTGGGCCAGACCGGCAAGATCGTGGCGCCGCAGTTGTACATCGCCGCAGGCATCTCCGGGGCCATTCAGCACTTGGCCGGCATGAAGGACTCCAAGGTGATCGTGGCGATCAACAAGGACGAAGAGGCGCCGATCTTCTCGGTGGCCGACTACGGGCTGGTGGCCGACCTGTTCGTGGCTGTGCCTGAATTGGTCAAGTCGCTTTGAGTTTGCGCAACGTCGGGTAAGTCATTCAAGGGCATCGTTCGCGATGCCCTTCCTGTATCTGGAGACAAAGACATGAGCTACATCGCACCGATCAAGGACATGTTGTTCGACATCGAACATCTGGCCGACATCGCAGAAATCGCAGAAATGCCCGGCTTCGAAGACGCCGGCCTGGAGACGGCGCAGGCCGTGCTCGAAGAATGCGCCCGGTTCAACCAGGACGTGATCGCGCCGCTGAACGTGGCGGGCGACCGCAATCCGTCGTCGTTCAAGGACGGCGTCGTCACGACCACGCCGGGCTTCAAGGAAGCCTTTGCGCAGTACGCGGCTGGCGGCTGGCAGGGCCTGCAGCATCCGCTCGCCTTTGGCGGTCAGGGCTTGCCGAAAACCATCGGCGCAGCCTGCGGAGAGATGCTGAACTCCGCCAATATGAGCTTCGCGCTGTGCCCACTGCTCTCCGATGGCGCGACCGAAGCACTGCTGACCGCCGGCTCCGAAGCGCTGAATGCGATCTATCTGGAAAAGCTGATCAGCGGGCAGTGGACCGGCACCATGAACCTGACCGAGCCGCAGGCCGGCAGCGACCTGGCGATGGTGCGCAGCCGGGCCGAGCCGCAACCCGACGGCACGTACAAGGTCTTCGGCACCAAGATCTACATCACGTACGGCGAGCACGACATGGCCGAGAACATCGTCCACCTCGTGCTGGCACGCGTGGTCGGTGCGCCCGAAGGCGTGAAGGGCATCAGTCTCTTCGTCGTGCCGAAGTTCATGGTGAACAAAGACGGGTCGCTGGGTGAACGCAACGACGTGCACTGCGTCAGCATCGAACACAAGCTCGGCATCAAGGCCAGCCCGACCGCCGTGCTCCAGTACGGCGATCACGGCGGCGCTGTCGGCTACATCGTCGGCCAAGAGAACCGAGGCCTCGAGTACATGTTCATCATGATGAACTCGGCCCGCTACGCCGTCGGCATGCAGGGCATCGCCATCGCCGAGCGCGCCTATCAGCACGCGGTGGCCTACGCCAAAGACCGCGTGCAGAGCCGACCAGTCGATGGCTCGATGAACGCCAGCGCGCCGATCATTCACCACCCCGACGTCAAGCGCATGCTGATGACGATGCGTGCGTACACCGAAGGGTGCCGTGCGATGGCCAGCGTGGCCGCGGCCGCCTACGACGCTGCGCATCACCATCCCGATGCGGACACGCGCAAGCAGAACACCGCTTTCTACGAATTCCTGGTGCCGCTGATCAAGGGCTACAGCACCGAGATGAGCCTGGAAGTGACGTCGCTTGGCGTGCAGGTGCACGGCGGCATGGGCTTCATCGAGGAGACGGGCGCAGCGCAGTACTACCGCGACGCCAAGATCCTGACGATCTACGAAGGCACGACCGCCATCCAGGCGAACGACCTGGTCGGCCGCAAGACGGCGCGCGATGGCGGCCAGACAGCCAGGGCGATCGCCGCACAAATCGAGAAGACCGAAGCTGAACTCGCCAAGCGCGACAGCGCCGATGGCGCCGCCGTCTTGAAGCGCCTGAAGGCTGCGCGCGAAGCCTTTGTCGAAGTCGTCGGCTTCGTGGCGACCAATACCAAGGCATCGCCTAACGCGGTGTTCTCAGGCAGCGTGCCGTACCTGATGCTGGCCGGCAACCTGATGGCGGGCTGGCAACTGGCGCGCTCGCTCATCGCGGCCGAAGACCTGATGAAGGCCGGCACCGACGTGGCTTTCATGAAAGCCAAGATCGCCACCGCGCGCTTCTATGCAGAGCACATCCTGAACAAGGTGCCTGCGGTACGCGACAGCATCGTCGACGGCGCCGACAGCGTGACCGCGCTGGCGCTCGAGTCCTTCTGACTCTCGACTTTTGAACCCGACTTTCCGACCCTGATTCAATAACTTCAAAAAGACAACAGACCATGTCGAAACTGCCCCCTGTGCTCGCGAACCTGCCGCTGCCCATCATCGGCTCGCCGCTTTTCATCATCAGCACACCGAAGCTCGTCATCGCGCAGTGCAAGGCAGGCGTGGTCGGTTCGATGCCGGCGCTGAACGCGCGTCCGGCGGCGCAGCTCGAAGAGTGGTTGATCGAAATCACCGAGGAACTCGCGGCCTACAACAAGGCCAACCCGGACAAGCCGGCCGCACCTTTCGCCATCAACCAGATCGTGCACAAGAGCAACGACCGGCTCGATCACGACATGGAAATGGTCGTGAAGTACAAGGTGCCGATCGTCATCACCTCGCTCGGCGCGCGCACCGATGTCAACGAAGCCATCCACAGCTACGGCGGTGTCGTGCTGCACGACATCATCAACAACAAGTTCGCGAAGAAGGCGATCGAGAAGGGCGCAGACGGCATCATCGCCGTGGCCGCAGGTGCCGGTGGCCATGCGGGCGTCAAGAGCCCGTTCGCGCTCATCCAGGAAATCCGCCAGTGGTTCGACGGCCCGATTGCGTTGTCGGGCTCCATTGCCACTGGCGGCGCGGTGCTGGCGGCGCAAGCCATGGGTGCCGATTTCGCCTACATCGGCACCGCCTTCATCGCGACCGAAGAAGCGCGGGCCAGCGACGAATACAAGCAGGCGATCGTCGACGGCAGCTCCGACGACATCGTCTATTCGAACCTTTTCACCGGCGTGCATGGCAACTACCTGGCGCCGAGCATCGTGGCCGCCGGCATGGACCCGGCCAACCTGCCCGAAGGCGATGTCACGACGATGAACTTCGCATCCGGCGATGGCAGTAAAGCCAAAGCGTGGAAAGACATCTGGGGTTCGGGTCAGGGCATCGGTGCCGTGACGGAGGTCGGCACGGCCGCCATGTTCGTAGAAAAGCTCAAGCGTGAATATGCCGAGGCAAGGGCCCGCCTGTCGCTCTGACATGCCGGACCTGGTGGACGTGTCGACGGTGGAGGACCGCGCGGCGCGCATTCCGCTGCTCGACGCTGTCAAGGGACTGGCGTGCCTGGTCATCGTCGGCCATCACCTGGCGCGCTACGGGCCGATGTCCGAAGTCGCGTTTCCGTTGGCGCCTGCGCTCATTCACTGGTTGTCTACCGATGGGCGCCTGGCCGTACAGGTGTTCCTGGTCATTGCCGGTTTTCTGACTGCTGGCAGCATGGCCCCGGCAGTGCAGCTGAACGCCGGCAGGCCGCTGGAACGTATTGCGCGGCGCTACCTGCGGCTGATCATCCCGTACCTCGCAGCGCTCATCGTCAGCGTGGTCGTGGCCGCGATCGCAAGGCCCTTGCTACAGGACGACGCGGTTCCGGGTGCACCCAACTTGATGCAGCTGCTGGCGCATGGATTGCTGCTGCAGGATCTGCTCGGCTACGACGCTTTGTCGGCCGGTGTGTGGTACGTGGCGATCGACTTCCAGTTGTTCGCGCTGTCGCTGGCCGCGGTTGGCTTGGCGGCATGGGTCGAGCGGCACTGGCGTCGCGGCATCGGAGACGCGCAGGACATTGAAGACATGAGCAACATATCCGACAGCGTCGCGCGTTCGTTGCGTGCACATTGGATCGCCGTGGTGATCGTGTTCGGCCTCGTCACCAGTTCCCTCGTTTTTTTCAATCTGCACGCTGAACTTGACGCGACGGCGCTTTATTTTTTCGGCGCTTATGGTTTGGGGATGTTGACGTTCTGGATCGGTTGCGCCGACCGGTCCGACAAACACGGCAGTCCGACAGCATGGCGTGCCGGCTTTCTCCTGTTGGTGTTGCTCGGCGTATCGGCATTGGCGTTCGAGTGGCGCAGCCGCATCGCCATTGCGCTCATGACTTCGCTCGCGATAGCGGGAGCGCAGCGTTTGCATTGGCTGAAGTCGTCTGCATGTCCGGCGTGGGCGCGGCCGCTCGCACAACTCGGACGCATGTCGTACTCCCTGTTCCTGATTCACTTTCCAGTGATCCTGCTGGTCAGCGCGGTGGTCAGCCATTGGGCGCCAGCCGCCCCCTGGATCGACGCAGCGGGCATGGTCGCGGCCCTCGCACTCTCGCTGGCGGCAGCGTGGG
Organism: Variovorax sp. RTB1; assembly: GCF_035018765.1. Lineage (NCBI taxonomy): Bacteria > Pseudomonadati > Pseudomonadota > Betaproteobacteria > Burkholderiales > Comamonadaceae > Variovorax > Variovorax sp. RTB1. The sequence continues at coordinate 6,953 of NZ_JASJXG010000033.1, read as the reverse complement.
TTCTCTATCGCCGCATCGAGTTGCGCCCCGCGAGCTGGCGCGCCGTGCTCGCGCTGTTCGCCGGGCTGCTGGTCTGCGGCTTCCTCGTTTCGCTCTGAGCCGCGAGCACCGCCGGCAACGCCGGTGTCCACACGCAGCGCTGGCCGATCTCTGGTCCTTTTCTTGACACAGATCAATTCGGCCTTCTAGGCACGGTTGCGTCTCGCAGGCGCAGCGGGCAACCTCACGGCACGGACTGGCGGCATCGACGAGCGCCGGCCATGTTGTGCAACCTTCAGCGATTGCTGAAACTAAAAAGAACATGAAGAAGATGGGATCTGCCTCGGCTGCGCCGACTCCCGCCGCCCCGGCGCCCTCGCTGCGATTCTTCGCGGCGACCGGCGTGGGCGGTGTGTTGCAGGCGGCGGCGGCGTTGCTCTGGTTGCCTCAGGCGGCGTTGCTGGCCGGGGCGGTTCAGCGCATGTCGCAAACAGTCGGCCATCGAGGCGATACCGATGTCGCAGGTTTCGCGATCGCAGCGCATTCCGGGTCATGGACCGAGTTGCTGTCCCCTGCGCTGTCCCCTGCGCTGTCCGCTGTGCTTGCGCCGGCGCTCGGCATCTTGGCGATCGGCCTGCTGCGCGCGCTGCTGGACGCGTGGGGCACGCGCCAGCTCTTCGGCAAAGCGCGCGCCCATCTGTCGACTTTGCGTGCACGGGCCGCGGCGGCGTTAGCGAGCGGCTCACCGCTCGACCGCCATCGGCCCGCCTCCGGTGCCGCCGCCAGCGTGATCGCCGAGCAGGCCGAAGCGCTCATGCCGTATCTCGTGCGCTATCAGCCGGTGCGTCTGCGCGTCACGCTCGTGCCGTTGGTGATTCTTCTCGTGGTCGCGAGCCTCTCTTGGGTCGCCGCGCTGGTGTTGCTCGTTGCGGCGCCATTGATCCCCGTGTTCATGGCACTCGTCGGCTGGCGCGCCCGCGCCGCCAGCGAGGCGCAGATGGTCGAGATGGGCAGCATGAACGCCTTCCTGCTCGACCGGCTGCGCGGCCTTGCCACGCTGCGTGCGCTCGGCGCTGTCGACCTCACGGCCGAGCGGCTCGGCGACGCCGCGCAATCGCTGCGCCGCCGCACGATGGCCGTGCTGCGCATCGCGTTCCTGTCGTCGGCGGTGCTCGAACTCTTCTCGGCGCTCGGCGTCGCGATGGTCGCGGCCTACGTTGGGTTCCACTTGCTGGGCACACTCCATTTCGGCACATGGGGCAGGCCACTCGGCTTGGGGCAAGGCCTCTTCGTGCTGCTGCTGGCGCCAGCGTTTTTCGAGCCGCTGCGTGAGCTTTCGGCCGTTTGGCACGACCGTGCTGCCGGCGAGGCGGCGTTGCAGGCGCTCACGGCGTTGGGTAACGACACCGTGCGGTTGCCCGGCGCCGTCGTATCCATGAGCGCTCTCACAGCCGATCCTGCGCCGGTCCGGGCGATCCATGCAGTGACCGCGGCCAATGCAGCTTCCAGCACCACGAGCGTCAACGGCAAGGCATCGTCACCGCATTCCGCGCCGTCTGTCGTCGTACGCGATTTGCGCTTCACGCACGCCGGCGAGGCGACACTTTTCTCCGGCATCAATCTGCGGGTCGCGCCGGGCGAACACGTCGCCTTGATGGGCGAGAGCGGTGCCGGCAAGACGGCGCTGTTGTCATTGCTGGCTGGCCTGCTGCCGGCCGACAGCGGCGACATCGTCATCGGCGGCACTGTGCTGACAGACCGCAGCGTCGGCGCGCTGCGCCAGCGTATCGGCTGGATGGGCCAGCGGCCGCATGTGTTCGCGGGCTCCGTTCAAAGCAATGTGGGCCTCGGTCGCATCGGCGTGGATGCAGCGTGCATCGAAACCGCGCTCGACTTCGCGGACCTCGCCGATGTGGCGCAAGCCCGATTGGGTGTTGCGCTGGGCGAGGGCGGTGGTGGACTTTCGGGTGGTGAGGCGGTGCGGCTGGCGCTGGCGCGTGTCGTGGTGAATGCGGGCGTCGATCTGCTGCTCGTCGATGAGCCGACAGCCCACCTCGACACCGAAACCGCGCTGCGCGTGACCGATGCGCTGATGGCGCTGGCGCGCGGCAAGACTCTGATCGTTGCGACGCATGACCCGGTGCTGGCCGCGCGTCTGGATCGGGTGGTCAGCCTGGGTGCAGCCGACACTTTTGAAGTGCGCGAAGTCGTGAGGGAAGCCGCATGAGCACCGCCCGCACGGATCGCGTCAGTCTGATCCTGCGCCCCTTTCTTGCCACCCAACCCCGCGCATTGCTGGTCGGCGCTCTGCTTGCTGCAATCACCGTGCTTACCGGCATGGCGCTGCTCGGTCTTTCCGGCTGGTTCATCACCGCGACGGCGCTGGCCGGTGCCAACGTCGCGACCGCGTTCATGTTCGACGTCTTCATGCCTTCGGCCGGCATCCGCTTGCTGGCGGTCGGCCGCACGGCCTCGCGCTACGGCGAGCGACTGGTCACGCACGACGCGACCTTCGCCGTGCTGGCGGCGTTGCGCGTGCAGCTGTTCCGCGGCTGGGCGCGTGCCGGTGCCGCGCGCGAGTTGCTGATGCGCCCATCGCGTGTGCTGTTCAGGCTGACCTCGGACATCGACGCGCTCGAGTCTTTGTATTTGCGGCTCGTCGTGCCCGCGATCGCGGCATTGGGCGCTGCGGTGCTGGCCGGCGTCGTTCTCGGCTTCATGCACATTGGCCTGGGCATCGCGATGGCGATATGGCTCGTCGCAAGTGGTTGGGGCATCGCCTTCGTCGTGGCGCGTCGTGCACGCCGCCCATCGGTGCAACGAGCGCATGCGATCGAAGTGCTGCGTGCACGCGCCGTCGATCTTGTCGCCGGGGAGAGCGACCTCATCATGGCCGGCCGCATCGACACGCAGAAGGCAGTGCTCGCCGACGCTGACCGACGCCTGGCCGCCGCCGACCTTGCGCTGAACAGGCTCGAAGCCAATGCCGGCGCCGCCTACGGCATGGCCGGCACGATCAGCCTGGTCACGGTATTGCTGGCGGTCGGCGCATTGGTAGGCGAAGGAAGCATCGGTGCACCTGCCGCAGCACTCGCGCTGCTGGTCGCGCTCACTGCGGTCGAGCCTTTTTCTGCGATGCGGCGCGGTGCGCTGGATGCCGGTCGCACCTGGCTGGCCGTGCGGCGGCTTGCACCGCGCATGGCATTGGACGACATGCAGCCAGCGCGGTTCTCTTCGGGCTCGACCGCGCCTATCGGTGCCGAGTTGTCCGCCGCCGCCGCCGCCGCCTCGCTGACGAGCGGCATCGCATTGCGCTTCCACGAAATCACCGCTGCGCCTTCCAGGGCCGGCTCGGCCGTCTTGCACGGCGTGTCGCTGCGCATCGACGTCGGCGAGCGCGTTGCGCTGATCGGCCCCAGCGGCGCCGGCAAGTCCACGCTGCTCGCCATCGCGGCCGGCGAGTTGACGCCACGCTCCGGCACCGTTGCGACGCTGCCTGCCTGCCTGCTCACGCAACGCACCGAACTGTTCCAGGACAGCCTGCGCGACAACCTGCGCCTCGCTGATTCTTCAGCCGACGACGCTCGCCTCTGGCGCGCGCTCGAAGCGGCAGGCCTCGCACACGACATTCGCGCCACCGCTGCAGGCCTGGACACGCGACTCGGCGAAGGCGGTCTCGGCCTGTCGGGTGGCCAGTCGCGCCGACTCGCGCTCGCGCGGCTGTTGCTTCGCCCCACGGACTTCTGGCTGCTCGACGAGCCGACCGAAGCGCTCGATACAGACATCGCACGAGACGTGCTGCTGCGCCTTGCGCAACACGCCGGACTGCGCACCGTACTCATCGCCACGCACCTGCGCCGCGAGGCCTCGCTGGCCGATCGACTGGTCCGCATGGAAGCCGGCCACATCGTCGCCGACCTGCGTCGCGGCACCCCCGGTTTCGAAGCGGCGCTGCGTGCGCTGCGCCCCGATTGAAGAAGAAAGAGAAAAGGAAACCCCATGGACTTCGACATCGTTGCACTGTCCCGATTGCAGTTCGCCGCCACGGCGCTTTATCACTTCCTGTTCGTGCCCCTCACGCTCGGGCTGTCGATCATCCTGGCCATCATGGAGACCGTCTACGTGATGACGGGCCGCGTGATCTGGCGCGACATGACCAAGTTTTGGGGCGTGCTGTTCGGCATCAACTTCGCGATGGGCGTCGCTACCGGAGTGGTGATGGAGTTTCAGTTCGGCATGAACTGGAGCTACTACAGCCACTATGTCGGCGACATCTTCGGCGCGCCATTGGCCATCGAAGGACTGATGGCGTTCTTCCTCGAAGCGACCTTCGTCGGTCTGTTCTTCTTTGGCTGGGACAAGCTCTCCAAGGTCGGCCATCTGACGACGACCTGGGCCGTCGCCATCGGCTCCAACTTCTCGGCGTTGTGGATTTTGATCGCCAACGGCTGGATGCAGAACCCGGTCGGCGCAGCCTTCAATCCGCAGACGATGCGGATGGAAGTGGTCGACTTCTTCGCGGTGCTGACCAACCCGGTGGCGCAAGCCAAGTTCGTGCACACGGTGTCGGCCGGCTACATTTGCGCGTCGGTCTTCGTGCTCGGCGTCTCGGCGTGGTACCTGCTCAAAGGGCGCCACATCGAACTGGCCAAGCGCTCGATGACGGTGGCTGCGTCCTTCGGTTTGGCAGCCTCGCTGTCGGTCGTCGTGCTGGGTGATGAGAGCGGCTACCTGTCGAGCGAGCACCAGAAGATGAAGCTGGCCGCCATCGAAGGTATGTGGGAAACCAAGCCTGCGCCGGCCGCCTTCACTGTCTTCGGCTTCCCCGACCAAGCCGCCCGCGAGACGCACTACGCGCTGCACATCCCGGCAGTGATGGGACTCATCGGCACCCGCTCGCTCGACACGGTGATCCCGGGCATCGACGAACTCGTGAAGCGCGCCGAGGTCCGCATCCGCGAAGGCATCAAAGCCTACGACGCGCTGCAGCAGATTCGCGCGGCTGGCAGCACGCAGACCGTGACGCAGGGCGTGCGCGACACCTTCGAGAACAACGCGCCCGAACTCGGCTACGCCTTGCTCTTGAAGCGCTATGTCGACGATCCGCGGCAAGCGACCGACGAGCAGATTTCCAAAGCTGCATGGGACACCGTGCCGCAGGTGCTGCCGTTGTTCTGGCTGTTCCGCATCATGGTCGGCATCGGCATGTTGCTGATCGCGTTGACTGCGACGTTCTTCGTCCTGTCGGCACGCCGCAAGCTGGGCGACTACCACTGGTTGCTGCGCGTCGCGGTGTGGTCGATCCCGCTGCCGTGGATCGCCATCGAGGCCGGCTGGCTCGTGGCCGAATTCGGGCGCCAACCGTGGGTCATCGAAGGCGTGTTGCCGACGGCGGTCGCAGTGTCGGACCTCGGCGTGACGACCTTGCTGCTCACCATCTTCGGATTCATCGCGCTGTACACGGTGCTGCTGGTCATCGAGGTCAAGTTGATGCTCAAGGCGATCCGCAAGGGACCCGAGCACGAGCACGCGCCCGACGTCGGCGAATCGCACCAGCGCATCGTGCCGGCGGCGCATCTTCCCCTTGCCACAGCGGAGTAAAAAATGACGCTTACCCAACTCATCGACTACGACACGCTGCGCCTGATCTGGTGGGCGCTCATCGGCGTACTGCTCGTCGGCTTTGCCGTCACGGACGGCTTCGACCTCGGCACCGGCATGTTGCTGCCCTTCGTCGGGCGCAACGACCTGGAGCGCCGCGTCGTCATCAACAGCGTCGGCCCGGTGTGGGAGGGCAATCAGGTGTGGTTGATCCTCGGCGGGGGCGCGATTTTCGCAGCCTGGCCGCAGCTCTACGCGGTGTCGTTCTCGGGCTTCTACCTCGCGATGTTCGTGATTCTTTCCGCGCTCATCCTGCGGCCGGTGGCTTTCAAATTTCGCAGCAAGCGCGAAGAGCCGGCGTGGCGTGCGCGGTGGGACTGGGTGCTGTTCTTCAGCGGCACCGTGCCTGCGCTGATCTTCGGCGTGGCAATCGGCAATGTGCTGCAAGGCGTGCCGTTCCGCTTCTCCGACGAAATGCACATCCTGTACGACGGCACCTTCTTCGGCCTGCTGAATCCGTTCGCGCTGCTGTGCGGGCTGGTGTCGGTGGCGATGCTCGTGACGCACGGCGCCGCATGGCTCACGCTCAAGACCTCGGGCGCTGTGGCGGAGCGTGCGCGCGTGTACGGCATGGTGGCGGCGCTGGCGACCATCGCGCTCTATGCGCTGGCCGGCATCCTGCTGGCATCGTTCATCGGTGGCTACCGCATCACCAGCATGATCGACACGGTCGGGCCATCGAACCCGATGCTGAAGACGGCGGAGTTGCACGCGGCCGCATGGCTCGTCAACTACACCGCGCATCCGTGGACGATGCTCGCGCCGCTGGCCGGCTTCATCGGTGCGGCAGGGGCTTTGGTCGGACTGGCGTTGCGCCGACCGGTGCTTGCGCTGCTGACCGCCGCGCTCGCCATCGCCGGCATCATCGCCAGCGTGGGAGCATCGATGTTCCCGTTCATCCTGCCGTCCTCGATCGACCCGCGAGCCAGCCTCACGGTGTGGGATTCGTCGTCGAGCCACATGACGCTTTTCATCATGCTGGTCGTGACCTGCATCTTCATTCCCATCATCGTGGCGTACACGACCTGGGTCTATCACGTGCTCTGGGGCAAGGTCGACGAAGTCGCGATCCGCCAAGAGACCGGCCACGCCTACTGACCCGAGCGAGGAACAAACGATGTGGTACTTCTCCTGGATCCTCGGACTGCCGCTGGCGGCCGCCTTTGCCGTGCTCAATGCCATGTGGTACGAGCTGATGGACGACGACGCGATTCGGCGCGAAAAGCTCGATACGCCGGAGCCTTCGCACAATCAGGAACGGCTTTAGGCGCAGCCGAGGGCGGTGGGTGGCCCCTGCAGCGAAGTAAAGGAGG